>JAJRBL010000144.1 GCA_028679485.1 Methanospirillum sp.
CTGAGAATAGGAGGACAGGATTACTATCTGAACAAGAACGATCTCATTAAAATCGAGCTCAATGACGAGAGTGCCGGATCAATCTCGATAACGAACAATGCTGTCGTGCAATTTAACTTTGAAGATGTCACCATATGGATAAACGAGGAAAAATTTGCATCGGGATGGCTTACTGATATAAATATTAACCAGTATAGCCAGATAGCTACGTCAGATATTGTAATCCAGATCACCACCGGCGAACCAGGTCTGAAAGGGCTTGTCGGCGGTGTTCCGGCGATTACAGCATCACCAGGACAGATCATTACATTACATAACGTAGGAATCGATTCAACAGGGAAACTTCTCTTTAATATACAGAAACAGGCAGGATTTACATTCAGGGGAGGTATTGAATCCTTTGATGCAACCAATCCTGCTGCATAAATTTTCAGGGGCGGGTCTCATATGAACAACGAGGTAACAGTACAGAACCGGGCATGTACGGGGGTGCATGACCAATTTCATTTTGGAAGAAGGATGGGTGGATTTGATGAATAAAGAAAGTGCTATGACGCAGATACAAACCATCATGGTCATGAGCGCGATTATGATCGTTCTCTTTGTCCTGGGGGTGATCCTGGTAGTCTGGAATCCCATACCGGAAAAGATACCCCAGGCGTCGATCGAAATAACCGGTGAGGGAGATTCAGTTATTATGAATCATCTAAACGGGGATTCGTTCTCTTCAGACCGGTTGGTGGTAAAGGTCAACGGAAATATCGAACCAAATCAAAACCTGAATTTCCAGACAGGTTCATGGCCATGGTCACCGGACGAAAGGATTAACTTCTATTATCCGTCACCCGATTCTCCCCGGGTTGTTGAGATATATTATCTCACCGACAAAGGAGAGAGTATTCTCATCGATAAGGCAAGACTGGAACCCCCACCGGTAGTATCGGCAACACCTCTGCCGGTGGAGATAGTAATCAACGAGACACCGACACCGGCCCCCTCGATGATTCCTGTCCAGGTCAGGGATGCAAACCCGGTACAGCCCCCGGTTGGAGATTTTACCGCAGAACCTCTCGTGGGTGATCCGCCGCTCACGGTTACCTTCCATGATCTCAGTTATGGGAAAGTAGACGATTACACCTGGAGTTTTGGTGACGGTTCCACCTCCACGCTTCAGCACCCGGTTCATACCTACTTTGTCCCAGGGACATATACCGTCAGCCTCCTTGTCTCAAACACATACGGATCGAACCGGAGAACTGCTGCGGATTATATCACTGTCGGTTCTCCACCGGTTGCCAAGTTTATCGCAGAACCGGGATCGGGCCAGGCACCGCTGACTGTTCAGTTTACCGATCTCTCCACCGGTAATCCAAAGAGCTGGGAATGGTCCTTCGGAGATGGCACCCAGTCATCTGATAAGAACCCGGTTCATATTTTCCAGGGGGCAGGTAGCTTCAATGTCACGTTAAGTGTCACCAACGCGTACGGGACTGACAAGTATTCACCTGAATCAGCTCTTGCCGTGACAGCCCCCACGCTGATGGATGTCTATCTTACCAATAGCGTAAACGGGGCTCTCGTTCCTGACGGGTATATCAGACTCAGGGTAACTGATCCGGCCAGTTCGATGAAGATAGCCGGGAAGATATATCCCTTCGAGGTTGGAGACATGATCCAACTGATATACGGACCTGGTTCGTCTGACGGAGTTATTTCAACCGATAAAAACAAATTCACCTCGTTCAACTTTAACGATATTACCCTGGTGAAAAACGGCGAGACGATCGCCCGTGGCCCGGTGAACACCTTCTCCATCGGCGGATTTGACAGTTATGCCTCCACGTTAAACCTGAGCCTGCCGAAGGGTGACAGTTATGATACCCTGTATATAAACTCCGAGCCATACAAATATGTCGAGAGTCCGTCCCTCCAGTTTTCAGGAATCGGACCTGACACCACAGGAAGGTTCTTTTACCAGAAATCTGCGCAGAACATGAATTTCCAGGGTGGGATTGCCGAGTTGACCCTGGGATAATACGGTCAGGGATACCGGCCGGTAACCTTTCATCTTTACCGGTTCATATGTTGTGGAGAAGAGAACATGGTCTTTCCTCCTAATCATATGGTTCTGAAATTGTTCGTTTTTTTAGCAATTATCTCGTTATACTCTGTCTATGCCGACCAGGTACTGTACTCCTCTGATTTCTCAGAGGATCCCGGCTGGAAGACAAACAGTGAAACCTCCTTTTACCATGATGAAGAGAGCGGCAGGTATCATTACCTGATTGAAGGCGGTACCGGCTCATATGCCTCATATCAACTACCAGATGCGTATACCGGGCCATTTACACTCGAATTTGATGTTACCCCGGCGAATACCGGGACGAAGAGTTCATTCAGGCTGGGGTTGGGCAAGGAGGGGATGGACAGCCAGAAGGGTCCCCTTGTCCTTGCCGAACTCTATAACCAGAACGACGAACACCTCTTTTCACTCACTGCCATCTCCAAGGAAAACCTGCGATCGCAGATATTATCCATGCCGGGAAAAGGAAGTTACAGCGGCAAGACAATCAGGTTTGCCGATGGTACCACGTACCATATCAAGATGACCTGGTATCCGCTGGATGAACGCGTAAGTATCACGGTAACAACACCTGATAGTAAACTACCATTATTCAGTCATTTCGTCACCGTCTCCGGAAAGATGGAAGATTTCACCAACCTGTTTCTC
The DNA here is from genome assembly GCA_028679485.1 of Methanospirillum sp. Classification (GTDB taxonomy): domain Archaea; phylum Halobacteriota; class Methanomicrobia; order Methanomicrobiales; family Methanospirillaceae; genus Methanospirillum. The sequence continues at coordinate 2,732 of JAJRBL010000144.1, forward strand.
ACATCCATCGGAGAAGGACAGAATGGAATGAAGGCCGAGGGATATATCGATAATATCTCCCTTACTGCCCTTACTTCTGTCCCGGGAACCACAGAGGCCACCCCAACGGCTACCGAAACCCCGGAGATAACGCTGGTACCGACGATTGTTCCTGATGCTCCCATCGAAGAGACAGGTACTGCAGACCTGGAACCTGAAATACTGCCTGAGAGAACACCCTTACCTGCACCACCAACACCCACTCCGACCCAGAAGGCAGGAAACCTTCCCGTTCTTCCCATTATAGCAGTTTTAACACTTTTTGGGAGCGTGTCTCTGACCAGGAGAAGATAATCATGGATGAACATATTATCGAAGCAGTCGGTCACTGCAGGGTTGTCGTGCGGAATGGAAGAGTTACAGAGGTTGGAACGCCGCTGCTCAGGGACTGCCAGCTAGCCAGACGGTTTGCATACCCGGTCACCGATATGACACCGGAAGCCATAGGGAAGAATGTCCAGGGCAGGATTGATTCATTCGGGATGTGCACCTCGCACCGGGAGTTATACTCTGATGATACCTTTGTCGGGTTCGGGGCATCCGAACTGATCAGCTCGGCCCTGGCAGACGGCCTTATCGATGCAGCAGTCATCGCCTGCGACGGGGCAGGTACCGTTGTCGTGACAGACCCGGGGATGGTCCAGGGGATCGGGGGAAGAATGTCGGGACTCGTAAGGACAACACCATTCCCCGCGGTTATCGACAGAATCCGCGCAGGAGGAGGAATCGTCCCGGATCCGGAGACTGCTTCGCTGGATCCGGTAATGGGAATATATACGGCAAAGAAGGCAGGATATAAACGACCTGTAGTTACCATTCATCGCCCTGAGGATGCCATGCGTGTCAGGAAAACGGATCCTGATACGATAATTATCGCGGTACATACAACCGGTTACTCGAGGATTGATGCAGAGATAATGGCAGAATCCGCAGATCTCGTCACCGCCTGCGCTTCACTGCATGTGCGGCAGATATGCGGACCAAAAGCCCTTATGCAGGCAGGATCAACCGTTCCGGTCTTTGCACTGACCCCCGGAGGAAAAGAATTCATCCTTAACAGGATGGCGGTGATTTCGTATCCCCTCTACGTCAGCCATGCCACCCTCCCGGTAGCCGGGGAAAAAGAACCCAGCCCCCTGATCTGAACAGATATTTTATCTCGCTAACAGGAAAATCTGAATTAATGATGAAACACCTGACAGGAGTCCTGTTTATCACTTGTCTGTTTTTTATCCCGGTCTTTGGAACTGCAGCAGAGATGCCACCCGGCATGTATTTCATCACCGAGGAATACCCTCCCCTGAATTATGTCCAGGACAATATTCCCGCAGGACTGTCAACAGATCTCTTGATCGAGGCCCTTGGAAGGATGAATATTGAACTCTCCCCTGATAATATCACGGTGATGGCATGGTCAGACGGATACCAGAAGACCCGTTCTCAGAACAACACTGCCATTTTCTCAACTGCAAGGACTCCTGAACGTGAAAACCTCTTCTCCTGGGTAGGTCCCCTGGTCGAGGATCCCATGGTTTTCTATGCAACAAACAGGTCGCTTGAGACCAGGAGGCCGGATAACGGGAATATCAGGGTAGTCGCCATCAAAGACGATATCGGGGAGATTGCTGCCCGTGATGCAGGAGTCTCTGCAGATCATATATTCATTGTCCTCACCCCATCCGAAGCGATAAGCAGGCTTGTGGACGGGACTTCTGATGTCTGGGTGTATGCCCAGCATCCTGGTGAAAAACTGATTCAGACCCTGGCAGAGAATGTATCCTCGTTCTATGTCCTCGATGAACTGGCACGAAGCAGGTATTACATCGCTTTCAATAACCAGACCGAACCCACCTTTGTCAGGGCATTACAGGATGAACTTGACAGGATGAAGACCGGACGCGATGATGACGGTATCAGTCCCTATGAAAGGATAATAGCCAAATATATCAGTCCTGCCTGTACGGAAAAAAGCCAGACCAGAGAGACGATTACGAGGCTGGTCAACCTTACCGCTGATGCATTGGAAAGGGATGCACCGGGAACCATCGCCGATATTCAAAGCAGCCTTCATCCCTATAAAGACCGGATTGATCCCGGGCAGTATGTATTTATTTATGACACAGATACCAGGATCGTGGCTGATGCAGGCAATCCCTCCCTTGCAGGAACCAGTTTTGCAGGCAAAGGAGATGTATCAGGTAAAAAATACAGCGACGAGATAGTATCAGGGGCACTGGCAAACGGGACCGGCATTATTACCTATATCTTTTCAAACCCTGCCCAGAGCGGACTCTACAACAAAGAAACCGTGTACAGCCTGGTCAACGGCAGCGATAACAGACAATATATCGTGTGCGCAGGAAGATATCCCGGATGCAATGAGATGTGAACAGAAAGATCATCGCCATCTCTTTTTTAGATGAAAAAGCCTGGCCTGCTC
>JAJRBL010000145.1 GCA_028679485.1 Methanospirillum sp.
CATACGCGAAAACCCGATGAAGCGGTATCTAACCTCGTAAAAGTCCTCTCCTGTGATTTTCTTAAGAAGCCAGCCTTATTTTTCCTAGGCTACAACGAGTATATCCAGGGAAGATATAAAAAAGCAGTTCACTACCTGGATCAGGTTTTAGGCCTTGATGCCGGGCATATCCGGTCACATTTTTTAAAAGGGGTATGCCTGATCCGTTTAAATCATTTTCATTCGGCCGCCGATGAATTCACCCGGGTATTACACCTGTTCAAGGATCATGTCAGGGCACTCCTCCTCGTCAGTTACTGCTATATCAGGATAAATAAGCCTGATAATGCACTGGAGTCTCTTGATCATCTTCTCGAACTGGATGACACGCATGTCAGAGCATGGGAGATCAAATCCCGTGCACTTTTGAAAACCGGAAGATATGCCGAGTCTCTTTCAAGTGCAAAACACCTGATAAAACTGCAGCCTGATAATTACATCGCATTATGTATCATCAGTTATGCCCTCCTGAAGATGGAACGGTTTGACGATGCTCTGGTCATAACCGGGCAGCTCACGAAGAAATATCCCCTGCAAAGCCTGGGCTGGAGTCTTATGGGTCTCTCCTATATCGGCATGGACCGGTTTCAGGATGCCCTTCAGCCCCTTGAACGGGCACTTCTGGTAAATCCCCTTGATGCCGCAGCCCAGTCGTACCGGATAGCGGCATTACGGAAACTGAAACGATACGGGGATCTGCTCCAGTATTATGAATATGTCACCGAAGAAGACCCGGAAGATGTCAAGGGATGGTTTAACAAGGGAATTCTTCTTCACCGGGCGGGAAGGTTCAGGGAGGCGATTGAAAGTTATGGGAAAGTCCTAGAAAAGAATCCGGCAGATACCCGTTCAATGCTCAACACAGGCCGCGCCCACCAGGCACTTCATGAGACACGCAGTGCTATCCAGGCGTTTCAGGATGTAATCAGGGTAAACCCGGGGAATCCGGATGCCTGGTTTTACCTTGGCCAGATATATACGAACCTTGTACGCCTGAACGAGGCTCTCTCCTGTTTTGATCAGGCAATCCGTGTCAGGCCGGATTTCGTGAAAGCATTCATCTGGAAAGCACGGGTACTTGATGAACTGGGACTGAAACAGCAGGCATACCAGGCCCTCGGAAGAGCAAGAAAGATTGATCCTGAAATCATAGATCCCATCCGGGGCAAGGGGATTCATGATTCGTCATGAAAACCGGGGATCCCTGACCCTTTGCACGGCATATTTTAATATAGGAATCCGGGATACCTTACGAAGGGGTGAGAGGTGAAGTCAGTCTGCAAAATCCTCTATTGCCTGCTTTATCATCTTCATCGCAATCTTCTCCGGTTGCATCTTTTTTCTCTTTCAAAACATGTATCTCATGAGAGGTATATTCCCTGATGGAGAGAGATGTTGATAGATATTCGGTTAGTTTTCATATTCATAATGGCAGGGATACGGGTATCAGGTATTCCTGCTATCGGTGAGCCGGTACCTGTCACCGGGGAGAGCGGCAGTCTGTACATCCAGTCTGATCCCGCCGGCGCAGAAGTGATGGTGAACGGATCATCTGTCGGGAATACGCCACTCCTCTATCTCTCCGGCAGAAATATTCACATCCCTCTCGAGATAATCTGCAAAAAAGACGGGTATGGAACTGAATTATTCAGACTCAAAACGATGCCGAAGACAGGTACGGTTCAATATATCTCTTTTTCCCTGACTCCACTGGCGGATTACGGACGAATCCTGGTGACTGCAGATCCATCCGGCTCCCAGGTACGTCTTGATGGTGGAGAACCTCTGCCTGTACCGGTTGTATTCGATCACGTCTCCGGAGGAGTTCACGAGGTTCGTATTGCCAAACCTGGTTACAAGGAGTACATAAACCCTGATGTCCGGGTCAATCCCGGAAATGAAGTGAATATTGCCGTTTTATTACTCTCAAACCAGAAGAAAGATGTACTGGTCATTACAACGGAACCTGTCGGTGCGGATATTTTCGTAGATGGACTATTCAGAGGGCAAACCCGAAAGGAAGCTTCCCTTGTAATCGGATCGCTGACAAGCGGGAACCATGATATCAGGACACATCTCTCCGGATACCAGGATGAAACCGAAACGGTCGCCATTATCCAGGATCAGTCAACGAATGTTCATTTTTTTCTTACAAAAGTGGGTGCTGTACCTCAAAAGACTGTTTTTCTTATCAGGACGGATCCGTACGGGTCAGATGTGCTGGTGAACGGTATCTGGATGGGTAAAACCCCGGTGGGGGGGTACCTGGAGCTTGATGAAATCCCGTCAAACCAGGTAAACCTCACTCTGTACCTGCAGGGATACCAGAATTATTCTGAATGGATTCTGCCTCAGGAGGGAGAGACCGTGATCATCGACCGGAAGATGCAGAAGGAAAGCATCAGCACATCCTCTCACTAGGTCTGGGGCAGATCAGGCAGGAGACATCTCCTGTTCCCGGAGATGCGGTATTCAGAAAGAAGATGATCAGGATCTGGACGATTCCCCGTGCTGGGAGATATCCAGCCCGACATACTCTTCTTCTTCTTTAACCCGTAGTCCAATCGCCTTATCAACGACTAGAGCAAGGATCCATGTGCCAATAAAGGAATATGCAAGGATGGTAAATGCTGCACCTGCCTGAAGGATAAGCAGATGCGGATTTCCTGCGAGAAGGCCGTTAATTCCCCCTACGGAAGCGACGGCAAAGATACCCACGGCAACCGTGCCCCATAAACCTGCTGAACCATGAATTGCCCATGCATCAAGGCTTTCATCCCATTGCCTGGAAAGGCGGAATACGAGGGCATAGTAGCAGATGATCCCGGAGATCGTACCGATGACAAAGG
>JAJRBL010000146.1 GCA_028679485.1 Methanospirillum sp.
GAACGCAAACATTATGACAAAGGTATACTTTCCGCGCCTGATTATGCCGCTCTCGAGCATTATATCACCCCTTGTCGACTTTGCGGTCTCATTCGTCATTCTGATCATTTTAATGGCCGGGTACGGGTTTGTGCCCACAATGAACATTGTTTTTCTGCCAGTCTTCCTCTTGCTCGCTCTTGCGACATCGCTAGGAGTTGGCCTCTGGCTCTCGGCATTGAACGTTAAATACCGGGATTTCCAGTATACGGTCACGTTCCTTATCCAGATCTGGATGTTCGCCTCGCCGGTAGTTTATTCATCCAGTCTCGTTCCTGAATCATTGCGCCTGGTCTTCGGACTCAATCCCATGACCGGCGTGATTGAAGGGTTCCGCTGGGCGCTGCTAGGCACGGGAGCCCCCAGCGGAATGGTGCTGGTCTCGGTGGGAATGGTTATTGTACTGCTGGTCTCCGGCATGTTTTACTTCAGGAGAATGGAACAGTATTATGCAGATATTGTCTGAAGCGGAGATCACCATTCTATGAGAGTATCGATTGTCGGAGGAGGATATGTCGGTCTTGTTACCGGTGCCTGTTTTTCCGAACTCGGGCACCAAGTGACCATAGTCGAGATCGATCCGGAAAAAATCCGGGCGATCAATGCAGGGTCACCCCCCATCTATGAGGAGGGACTGGAAGGCATCTTAAAAAAGAATGCCGGCCAGAATCTGAACGCGGAGGCGGGATATACGTCGGTTGCTGAAGCGGATATTGTTTTTATCTGCGTCGGGACACCGCCAAAACCAGATGGCAGTGTAGACCTGTCGTATATAGAGTCAGCAAGCAGTTCCATTGGCAAGGCACTACAAAACTCTGAAGGCTATTGTGTTGTGGTTGTCAAGAGTACAGTTCCTCCGGACACTACGGGGACGATTGTACGGCACGCCGTTCTTCATGCTTCGGGGAGAACGGAACGAGAGATTGGGTTTGCCATGAATCCGGAATTTCTCCGGGAGGGGCGGGCAGTTGCGGACTTCATGAAACCGGATCGCATTGTTATCGGAAGCTCAGATCCCCGTGCAGGTCACCAGGTAGAAAGGGTTTACGATGCACTCCACGCACCAGTAATTCACACAAAGACTTCCGCTGCAGAGATGATCAAGTATGCCTCGAACGCGTTCCTGGCCACCAAGGTCTCATTCTCCAATGAGATGGGGAATATCTGTAAAATGATGGGTATCGATGTATACGAAGTGATGAAAGGTGTCGGTCTTGATCACCGTATCGGTCCTTTGTTCCTCAATGCCGGGACAGGATTTGGAGGGAGTTGTTTTCCCAAGGATGTTTCCGCGCTCGTATCGCTTGCTGAAGCGAGAGGATTAAAACCAGAATTATTACAGGCTGTCCTCGCAGTTAATGAGGCACAACCATCCAGAATGATAGAGATCCTTGAGAAACGGGCGGGTCCGCTTGACGGTAAACAGGTCGCAGTGCTGGGACTCGCGTTCAAGGATAATACTGATGATATCCGGGACTCGAGGGCAATACCGGTTATTCAAAAACTACTGAAGATAGGTGCACGGATCTCTGCCTACGATCCTCTGGCAATACCCCAGATGAAAAAGGTCTTTCCGGAGATCTCGTATCATTCGACCGCAGCCGATGCCCTCAGGGGGGCTGACGCGTGCATTGTGATGACCGAATGGCCGGAATTCTCCCGTCTTGACAGGGAGTTTGATCTCATGGCTCACAGGATCATTATTGAGGGGAGAAAGATCCTTACCTGTAAGGGAGTTGAAGGAATATGCTGGTAACTGACGATATACGAAGGTTGGGATCTGGTGAAGGGCAGTGATAAAAAAAGAGATGATACACAAAGCCGTAATTCCGGCAGCCGGGCTTGGTACTCGCTTCCTTCCGGTAACCAAGTCGATGCCAAAAGAGATGCTCCCCATCATTGATAAACCAGTAATTCATTATGTTGTCGAAGAAGCGGTAAAATCCGGGATTGATGACATCATTATCATCACCGGCAGGGGAAAACGCGCAATAGAAGATTATTTTGATACTGCACCAGAACTGGAGATGCGATTGAAAAACCAGCACAATACGGATGCACTCAGCAGGCTCCAGGAAATATCTGAATTCCCCACTATTCATTACGTCCGGCAAAAGGAACCACATGGCCTTGGGGATGCAATCCTCAAATCTGAAAACCATATCGGCAATGAGCCTTTTGCAGTGCTTCTCGGGGATGATATTATCAGTAATGCAACGCCCTGCACGGCACAGATGGCTTCCGTATTTTCCCGGTTCAGGTCATCCGTTATCTCAGTTGAACATGTACCGCGTGAAAAGATTAGCAGTTATGGCATCATACAAGGTAATGCAATTGAGCCGGATCTCATGCGGGTAGAAAATATTGTTGAAAAACCAGCACCGGAAAATGCACCATCTGATATCGGTGCCGTTGGCAGGTATATTTTCGTACCGGAGATCTTCGACTGCCTGAAAAAAACCCGCCCCGGTGTCGGCAATGAGATCCAGCTGACCGATGCTATCCAGATTCTACTCAAAGACCACCCGGTGTATGCCTGTAAATTCAGCGGCAGACGTTATGATACAGGAGATAAACTGGGGTATATTAAAACAATCATCGATTATGCCCTTGATGATCCCCAGATCCAAAAAGAGCTACGACATTATTTGGATCAGAGGTTAACCAGATGACATCCCCCAGAATACCTGAAGGAACCTAATTTAACAATAACAGTGATACTGAGTAAGGATACGATCAGATACTCCACATCCTATGTCCTCTGATAACATTGCCATCCGGGTAAATAATCTTGGTAAACAATACCACCTGGGGGGTCCGCAGGAAAAATATAGTACGCTTC
>JAJRBL010000147.1 GCA_028679485.1 Methanospirillum sp.
CTTACCACGGAATCCTGACTTTTGCATACAAACCGGAATCCATCCCTGACACAGAATGATATAGAGGAGTTCCTTGCGGCATACCTGGGGATCCGTAACGTGATCTGGCTCCGGGGAGGCATCGCCGGGGATGATACCGACGGGCATATCGATGATGTTGCGAGGTTTTGCAGCCCCTCGACTATCGTGTGTGCCCTGGAAGAAGATACCGAAGATGAAAATTATGCCATTCTTCAGGAGAACTACCGTATCCTGTGCGACGCTACCGATCAGGACGGTCAGCCCTTCCGGGTTGTTTCCCTTCCCATGCCCCGTGCGGTTTCAGACGATGAGTACCGCTATCCTGCCAGTTACATGAATTTTTATATCGGGAACAAGGTGGTGTTGGTTCCGGTATTTGGTGATCCCCGTGATCATAAAGCCCTCGATATTCTTTCTTCCCTCTTCCCTGCGAGGAAGGTCATAGGAGTATCTGCACGGGCCATGGTGGAGGGATTCGGAACGATACATTGTGCCACCCAGCAGCAGCCAAGAGGCCGGTGACGAATTTCAGGCAAAGATTCATCATTTTCCGGGGGTATGTATCCATGGGTAACCATGTCGATGATGAAGGAATTTCTGGATTTTCTAAAGGAGTACAAGGTTGTATCCCTGGCAGTAGCATTCATCATGGGTGTCGCTGCAACTGCTCTGGTCAAGTCATTTGTGGATAATCTCATTATGCCGTGGGTTGCAGTCCTTACCCCGGGTGGAGACTGGAAAGAAGCCGTTCTTGTGTTAGGTCCCGTAAAACTCGGAATTGGCCCTTTTGCTGCTGAATGTATCAACTTCATAATCATTGCACTGGTGGTATTTTTAATCGCCAAACATGTCATGAAGGAAGAAGCGGTAACAAAAAAGTAAATGCCGCAGGATTGTGATACCTGATAGGCATGGAGAAAAAATGCCAGGATGATGGTTTTTTCAGCATCCCGGATACCTGAAAGTATGAACAGTATCGAATCCGCGTCTGTTGCAGAGATCTGGTTTATGATCGCCGGCAGAATTGCCCCGGAACTCTGCTGCCGGTACCCGGGACCAGCATATCTGGCATTTAAACAGGCATTACGGGAGGTCTCAAGGAAGGATGGAGATATTGATGGTGCCGTATCTCTCCTCCGGGAGGTGCTCTCAGTATCTCCCCCTGGCGGGATGGTGTTTGATCAGGCAGGACAGCTGCTGAATGTAATCGGGTGGCGGATCAGGTACCATCCTGAGTGGTTCTCTCCAGGATGTATCAGGAGAAGAATGCATCCGGGCAGGTGTGGGCCCCATGTTGCCCATGCGTATGCGCTCATGCAGGCTGCAGTCGATGAAGATGCCCTGGATCTTACATTGCGGATTGTACAGGAAGGCGTTCCGGGTTCTGATGATATCAGGATGGCCCGTCTCATACGTGCTTCCATTCATATCTGCCTGGGCGATCTGGAGGCCGGAGAAGACGAACTCCGGTTGATCACGGACCATCCCGGCTGATGAATCTTTTTTATGTCAGCCCTGCAAGTTCAGTACATGAACCGGGTACCTGTCAGGGGCAATTCACAGCCCAGAGCCGAAATAATCGCCGTCCTGGAGGATCTGGCGTCCCCTGATCTTGCAGAACCGTTTGATGCCGGAAGAATCGGCCTGATTATTGAAGGCAAAGACGAGATCTCTGTCGTACATACCTGTCTTGATGTAACTCCTGCGGTCGTGAGAGCGGCAGTGTCGCAGGGTTCTGATATGCTTGTTGCCCATCATACTCCGATATGGAATCCGCTTACCCGTATCAGGGGCGACAATGCATCCCTCTTCCGTTCGGTCCTGAACTCCGGTCTGAACGTGTACGTCATGCATACGAACTGGGATCATGCACCCGGGGGAGTAAACGATATTCTCGCATCTGAACTGGAACTTGCGGAGACGGAACCGATGTCACTCGGCGTCACGGGTGACTGCCCGCTGTCCCTCAGGGAGATAGAAGGACGACTGAAGGCTCCGCTCAGGATATGGGGTGACGTGGAGTCCCCCTGCCGCCTCGCGGTGGCCGGAGGTTCCGCGTTTGATCCGGCTCTCATGGAGGAGGCTGCTCATCTCGGGGCTGATGCCTTCCTCTCTGCAGAACTCCGTCATTCCGTGTACCGGTCCTCGCCCCTTCCTCTCCTTGAGTCAACGCATTATGCACTTGAATCGCCGGCAATGCGCGTACTGGCCGGTCGTTTCGGATGGACATTCCTCGATGATCCTCCACTCCTGCACACGCTCCATGAATAATCCCCTCGATGATCTCTATGCAAGTGCCATGCTTGATTCGCGGATGCGCAGGCGAATTGCCGGTTATTACCAGGCAAGGGGAGAAAAGGCCCTTGAGATCGTGGACCAGGATCGGGTCAAACGGTACCGGGATTTTTTCGTGGTCGTCGGGGAATCGGGTGAGTATATTGTGGAAGGATCCTTCTGTTCCTGCGAGGATTTTTTCCACCGGGGAACCCCCTGTGCTCATCTCCTCGCAGTCCATATTGCCCGTTCCATCGGAAGGTATGAACTGATCGGTCTCTGGTATTACCGGTATGTACAGGATCAGGGAATTAGACCCAAATAGCAGGCAAGCGGATATCTAAGGAATCGCGTGAATCTCCATGATGGAAGATGAATATCAGCTTGAATATTTCAAATCAGAAGGTCTGACCCGGAATATATGTACCTCGTGTGGAAAAGCATTCTGGACAAGGGATCCCGACCGTACTGTCTGCGGGGATGCCCCCTGTGAACCCTACCAGTTTATCGGCAATCCCCTATTCCGTCCGCATACCGTGGACGAGATGCGGGAGGCTTATCTCTCTTTTTTTGAAAAACAAGGGCATACCAGAATAGATCGCTACCCCGTGGCTGCACGGTGGCGGGATGATATTTACCTGACAATAGCTTCCATTGCTGATTTTCAGCCATTCGTTACCAGCGGTGTGGTTCCCCCGCCGGCAAATCCGCTCACCATATCGCAACCCTGCATCAGGCTGAACGATCTTGATTCTGTCGGGAGGTCCGGCCGGCACCTGACCTGTTTTGAGATGATGGCACACCATGCCTTCAATTCCGGGACACAGGAGGTCTACTGGAAGGATCATACGGTCGAACTCTGCGACCAGTTGCTCACCTCGCTAGGTGCAGACAAGGATATGGTCACCTACAAGGAACACCCCTGGATAGGGGGAGGCAATGCAGGCCCAAGCGTAGAGGTCCTGATTGGCGGTCTCGAGGTAGCTACCCTGGTATTCATGAGCCTTGGAAAGAGGAAAACCGATAAGCCGCCGGTAGAACTCGAGGGAACCTCCTATTACCCGATGAATCTCCGGATTGTCGATACCGGATACGGGCTCGAACGTTTCGTATGGGCTTCCCAGGGCTCTCCGACGATTTATGATGCGGTGTTTCCCGAGATGGTCAGTCACGTGATGCAGGATGCCGGATTCGGCCACCGCTTAAGCGATCCTGATTTCATCCGCATTCTCGGAGAAAATGCGAAATTCGCCGGGCTTATGGATATTTCCGGGCAGCGGATCTATGAACTGCGGCAGATAGTCGCCGGAAAGATAGGTATTCCTGTTGACAAACTGGAGAAGATGATCGCCCCGGTAGAGAGCGTGTACGCGATCGTCGACCATACAAGGTGTCTCTCGTATATGCTCGGTGATTGCATCGTTCCGTCAAACGCCAAGGACGGGTACCTTGCCAGGCTGGTGCTTCGCAGAACGCTCCGGATGATGCGGGATCTCGGGCTTGGAGACGACAAACTTGCCGACCTTATCGAACGCCAGATGAGGATCATCGGTGTCCAGCGTTTTGAGCAGGATATCGATGTCGTAATGGAGATCGTCGATAGGGAGGTCGAGAAGTACAAGAGTACCATGGAACGGGGTACGAGGACGGTAGAACGGCTTGCCCAGGCATACAAGAAGAAATGCGAGAAGATTCCCCTGGACGAGATGGTGACTCTTTATGACTCCCATGGAATACCTCCGGACATGGTGCGGGATCTTGCAACTGCCCAGGGAGCGGTGGTCGACCTGCCGGATGATTTCTACTCGCGTATCGCGAACATGCACTCTGAATCCGAACAGGTGAAGGAAAAGAATCCGTTGTACGATTACCTGGACCGGCTCTCACATGTTCCCGAGACGAAGAAACTCTACTACGACCGACCGGGTTCCATGGAGTTCGAAGCCCAGGCTCTCGAGGTATTTGACAACCAGTACGTGGTCCTTGACCAGACTCTCTTTTACCCTGACGGGGGAGGCCAGCCCGGAGATACCGGTCTTCTCCTGACACCTGATGGACTTACCGTGCGGGTGGAGGATACCGTAAAACTCGGGGAGACGATCCTCCACCGGATATCCGGAGGTATTGTCAGGAAAGGCGATATGGTCAGGGGGATCCTCGATGAAGACCGGCGGCTCTCCCTCATGAGACATCACACCGCAACCCACATTCTTCTTCATGCGGCAAAAGAAGTGCTTGGCGCCCATATCCACCAGGCCGGAGCCCAGAAAGGGGAGTTCAGCTCACGTATAGATATCAGGCATTACAAGCACATCACCGGTGAGGAACTGAAGAAGATCGAGGTGGTGGCAAACCGGCTCGTGATGGCGAACTCTACCACATCCATCGGGTGGGAGGAGAGGACCGATGCAGAACAGAAGTACGGGTTCTGTCTGTACCAGGGAGGTGTTCCCCCGGGTTCACGGATCAGGGTTGTCAAGGTAGCCGGCGATATAGAGGCCTGTGCCGGGACTCATTGTGCTTATACCGGGGATATCGGCATGATCACCATTATCCGTGTCGAGCATGTCCAGGATGGCGTGGAAAGGCTTGAGTTTGCCGCCGGCATTGCTGCCATACAATACAAACACCGACAGGAGGATATCCTTAACAAGGCCGCAGAGGCCTTCTCGGTCCAGGTCGATGCCCTCCCGGTCACATCCAAACGCTTCTTCGATGAATGGAAGGATCAGCGGAAGGAGATTGAACGGCTTTCTGCACGAATCAGCGAACTCGAACTGAATAATCTCGAAACAACAGAGTATAACGGGGTTCCGCTCCTTATCAAAAGGCTGGATCTTCCTAATGCCGAGCTCGTGAAGATATCAACCGGGATATCTGATCTTGGA
>JAJRBL010000148.1 GCA_028679485.1 Methanospirillum sp.
ACTGAGGCCGGATTCATGAACTGGACCATTCCTCTGGACGGCTCCCCATCATTCCTGACCTATGTCAACATGAGTCCGACAATGGACCTGATTGTAAGAGTCGAAGGAATGTATAATTCAGAAACCGGTTTGATTAATCTGAGTTACGAATCCCTCGATCCGATAACCCTGCTTCCGCCTGAAGATACAACTATCGGGTTCCTGCCCCCCATCACGTCTGATGGAACCGAGATCACCTGGTTTGCGTACTCGGCAGAGACCAACCCTGGCCTGGCAACCGGTACCGAGATCAAGAACCGTGCCTGGGTGCAGTTTGATGGGATCGGAGCGTACAACCCGGCCCCGCCAAACCAGAGTTACGTGAACACCATCGATGCATCGAAACCGGTGAGTGATCTGACCGCTACCGCAAACGGGACTGTCGTGAATGTCCAGGTATCAGGATCTGATGCAGGATCAGGCATCAGTAGTTACATGGTCTTTGCCTCGATGGATAACGGGGATTATTACCCGGCGGCGAGCGGGGTTACCGGGACAACCGCTTCCTTCACCGGATCCAAAGGGCATACCTACCGGCTCTACAGCCAGGCAACCGATAATGTCGGGAACGTGGAGGATACCCATTCATCCCCTGATGCAACCGTGACCATCACGGCCCAGGAGACCCCGATCCTTTCACGGATATCACCAAATTCAGCGATCACCGGGTCTGGTCCGGTGATCATCACGGCCTCGGGAAGTGGGTTCACCGCATCGAGTCTTGTCAGGGTGGATGGTTCATCACTCTCTACCGGTTATGTTTCAGGGACCGGACTGAGGGGCGAGATCCCGGCAGCATATCTCACCACGAGCGGAACTCGCTCTATCGATGTATTAAATACCGATTCTGAACTGGTCTCCAACTCCCTGCCCTTCACCGTCACCTCAGGGAGAACCTGGTATATTACTGCCACCTCATCAGGGAATGGGACGATATCACCTTCCGGGCTTGTTGCTGTCCCTGAAGGTGGGGATCAGGCCTTTACCATAACCCCCAGCACCGGTTTTTCCATCGAGGATGTACTCGTCGACGGGGATAGTGTCGGGGCAGTCCCGGGTTACACATTCTCGAACGTGGTCTCCAACCGGACCCTCAATGCCAGGTTTGCAGAGATCATCGTGAATAAACACACCATCAACGCGACTTCAGACGACTGGACGATCAATTATCCGCATGGGAACCGGACATACCCTGAAGGCTCCAACAAGACCTATATCACTCAGGCAAAACCAGGGGCAGAACTCAGTGATGTAAAGGTTGATACGACTTCCCAGGGTTCAATCACGTCATATCCCTTTACCAACATCACCAAAGACCATACCATCATAACCGAGGGCAATCCGGCAGCTGACCAGGTACATGTCTTCTTCAACATCACCCCGAGATCAGGAAAAATTCCGCTGACCGTTGAGTGTACCGATCAGTCACTCGGAAATCCGAGGTCCTGGCGCTGGCAGTTTGGAGACGGAACCAACTCCACGGAGAAGAACACCACCCATACCTACCGGATTCCGGGAGTCTACAGTGTCTCGCTCGAGGCATTCAATAACCAGACGAGCGGGACCGGGATATGCAACGGGTGCGTGACCGTAACCTGAAAAACCCTTTTCTTGTGGATCGAGGTAAAATCCGATTCCTTCTCCATAGGTATTTTTTATCTCTCTTTACATACTCCTCGTATGACCGAAGAGATCATCGTTGTCAGCACACCCTATGTTCCAGGATACCGGATAAAGAAACAGGTCGGGTTCACCTGGGGCCTGATTGTCAGGAGCAGGGGATTGGGAGGGAATGTTGTTGCAGGATTGCGAACAGTGCTGGGCGGGGAGATACACGAGTACACGAAGCTTCTCAATCAGTCGCGTTCTGAAGCCCTGGAACGGATGAAGCAGCATGCGGGAGAGATGGGGGCAAACGCGATCATCGGTGTTCAGTTTGATTCCTCGGAGATCGGACAGGTCATGACCGAGATCCTGGCCTATGGAACCGCAGTGGTTGTTGAACCTGAGCATGAGGCTGGAGATCCGGTCCGGTTGGTATAGCTGAGGTTCCCTCCTCACCGGGAGACCATCGAGATATGTAGGGTTGACTTTATTTACTACCCCGAATGATCACTCGTCTATCTTTCTCTCCATTTTTTCACTGTTTTTCCCAGCCTGATCTCGGTTGCCTGCCGGGGGTGTGATTAGTTATCAGCCAGATAACGCTTATTCGCGCGGGGAATGCATGTGTCACTAATTTCATGCGGTTTTTTGGGCAGGGTAGAATTGTCCCCTGCATATGGGATGATATAAGCGATATTGTCAACCATCCTCAGAAATGCCAGTATAGGATCCCGGTATTCAGAGAGATATTTTATAGATAGTTCATCCATTTTTTCACTATGCCCATCTGCCAGTTCTCATCCGTTGTCATATCGCATCACCCTCCATGGAAACGGGATTCTCTCTTGTTACCTGGTATGACACACCCGGCTGTTCTGCAGCCTTTGACGGATTCTAAGCATGATACCGTAGGTGAATACGCAGATGGATAAACGATATAAAATAGCGATCTTCTGCTGGGAGAACCTTTATGGTGACCGGGTAGGCGGATTGTCCAATGCTGCCACGTACCTTGCCCAGTCGCTGGCAAAAGAGCATGAAGTACATTTCTTCACCCGGGGAGACGAGGATTTCGATATGAACGGGGTGCATTACCATGCATTCCGCCCGAATGGCAACAATGTGGTTGAGTATTGTAAAAATCTTTCGTACGGACTCGTAAACCGCTTTTACCAGTATGATTCCCCTTCTTTTGATATTCTTCATTTCCATGACTGGCACATGGTCGAAGCCCTCCACCTTCTCCAGCACCGGCCGACGGTCTTTACCTATCACTCAACCGAGTTTGGCCGGAACGGAAACATCCATGGAGACTGGTGGGAGTTTCATGAAATATGCAGCAAGGAATGGTATGCAGGTCTCATCGCCCGGCGATGCGTTACCGTCTCGTGGGCACTCAAGAACGAGATAATCGATCTCTATAAAACGGATCCCGCGAAGATCCACGTAATTCCAAACGGGGTGGTCAAGGAACAGTTCGATGTAAGCATCGATCAGGAAGCCATCAAGGTCAGTTACGGTCTTGACTGCCATACCCTGCTTATCACCTATGTCGGGAGGCTGACCTACCAGAAAGGTCCCGACATCCTGGTAGATGCTATCCCGCTGATAAAGGAAAAACACGGGAATACCCATTTTATCCTCGCCGGAAGCGGGGGGATGAGGGACTGGCTTGCCGGTCGTACCCGTGGAATGCCGGTTCAGTTCCCTGGTTTCATATCAGACTCGGAGTATGTCCGCCTCCTCCATGCCAGTGACATCGTCGTGATACCCAGCCGGAATGAACCATTTGGGATTGTGCTCCTTGAGGCATGGAGTGCAAACCGGCCTGTCGTGGTCAGCCGCGTCGGAGGCCTGAACGAAAATGTCGAACACGGGGTGACCGGGCTTATTGTCGATACTACTCCGGGGGGAATTTCCTGGGGGGTTAATTATCTCCTCGATAACCCGCACGATAGGATACGCATGGCACGTGGCGGGTACAACCAGGTTGATCGCCGCTTTTTCTGGGATTCTATCCGTGACCAGGTGCTCTATGTCTACCGGGAGGTGACCGGCTGAATGCCCAATATCGCGTATATCGTAGACGAATTTTTCCCCCATATCCGTGGAGGTCTTGGAACCTACGCGATGGAGATCACGGGAAGACTTCTTTCTGAAGACCTTCATCCCGTGATTTTCACCCGAAATACCGGAGATGACCCGGTCTCCGATCTCTGGAACGCAATTCCCGTCTATCGTCCTGTTTTGCTCAGCCTTGGGGATACCCTTCCACTCCTCTCTCCGCTTGATGTCCAGTCATGGGATAAGGACGGGCAGAATTTCTTCCTGGAAACGGTTCTGTACAATTACCTCTCGGCAGATCACCTGGTCAGAATAATCTGCAGGGAAAAAAAGAAAAGGATCGATCTGGTGGTTTCACATGACTGGATGGCAGCCCCGGCAGGTCTGCTTATCAGGCAAAACCTGAAAATTCCCCTGGTTTTTCATTATCATTCGACAGAACAGGGCAGGGTGGAGAAACCTTCGCCGATCGTTGAGTTGATCGAGAAAACAGCAGCAAAGATGGCAGATGTAATTATTACCGTTTCCCATGCGATGAAAGACGAACTTGTACGAACAGGATACCAGGAGGAGAAGATTACGGTTATTCACAACGGGGTGGATATCAGGAGATACGATCCCGGCCTCTTCTCCCGGGAGATGATATCAGCTTTCAGGGACAGGATCGGTCTCGGAGACTGCCCGATGATCCTGTTTGTCGGGAGACTGACCAGGGTAAAGGGAGTTGACGAACTGGTACGGGCGATGCCCCTAGTGACCAGGGAGATCCCCGATGCCAGGCTGGTTATCCTCGGTGTCGGCGAGATGCTTGGCGAGATACGCTCACTCGTTGACGAATTAAATCTTTCCGGGCAGGTCATCATCCACGACCGGTTTGTTCCGGAACGGGAACGGCTTTTGTATTACGCATCCTGTGATTGTGCAGTCTTCCCATCCAAGTATGAACCCTTCGGGCTGGTCTGCACGGAGGCCATGTCCATGGCAAAACCGGTTGTTGTCGGAGCAACCGGGACAAGTGGATTTAAGGAACAGGTCATCACCGATGGTCCGGATCAATGTGGATACCACATAAATCCCTGGAATCCATCAGATATTGCAAAGTACCTGTGCATACTCCTGAGTGACCGCGAGAGGATGCAGCAGCTCGGTCTTGCGGGAAGAAGACGTGCTGTCGAATATTTTTCAGCTGAGAAGACCGCCAGGATGACCGGGGATATATACCGGAAAGCGATTGCGCAGTCAGATGGTGTTTTAAGAGGAGGGAGATGAATCCGATATCCTGGGCATCTGAACTGGAAAAAGTCCCGGAGAAGATCAGGTACGGAAGTGAACTGCAACATGTTGATACCGCCTCTTCACGGGAATTTCTCCTGACTGACGGAAAATACCTCTGTTCCTCTTCTTTTGCCGGGA
The DNA here is from genome assembly GCA_028679485.1 of Methanospirillum sp. Lineage (GTDB taxonomy): Archaea > Halobacteriota > Methanomicrobia > Methanomicrobiales > Methanospirillaceae > Methanospirillum. The sequence goes on from JAJRBL010000148.1 coordinate 5,122, forward strand.
ATACCCGGAGATATCATGGATTATGTATTGACCGGAACACGATTGTCCTCTCATCACTTCATGAAACCATGAACGGTATATCCCTCCTTCCCGGCTGGTGGGGGAAAAACCTCCCTGAAACGCTGCTCAGGCACCTGATATCCGCCTGCCTTTATCCGGTCATACAGGAGTTTGTTTTACCCGGCGTTTTTGTGAGGAAGACTATCTCTCTGGATCAGGGTCTTACCATCAGGTGGGATCTCGAAGGAGAGGCCGACTGTACCATCCGTCCGCTTGTATCGTTCAGAAATATGCATGAGATCGGCACCGGATCCCCCGTATCGGTAACCCAGGGTCTGGAGGGGCTGAACCTGAACGGCTATCCCTTTGGCTGTACCCTGCCTTTTACCCCTGATAACCAGGTTTATTATAACACCTGGTATCCTGCAGAGGCGAAAAGAGGATATGATGCCCTGGAAAACCTGGTCTCACCCGGTTTCTTCTCCGGCACTGTGCAGGATGATACTATCCTGCTCACTATCGGATACAAACCGGGAGAGTACCCGGATGTATCCCTCCCGCCGGATTCCGCCCCGGATCTTCTCGACCGTGCTTCGCGTCTCTGCCTGCGTGAAGATGATATCATCGCCGGGTACCACTGGTTTGCCGAATCCTGGGGACGGGATACATTCATCAGTCTTCCCGGCCTCCTTCTCAGTTATGGACGATTCAGAGAGGCCGAGTCAGTCTTCCGGATGTACCTGAAACATCAAAAAGGCGGTATTATACCAAACCGTATCCCTGACTCATATCATTCCTCTGATGCGACGCTCTGGTTTTTCTGGTCAATATTCCGGTACATGCAGAAGAATCCCGGATCCCGGTTTGTCAAAGAGATATCCCCCGGGCTTGAGAACCTGATCTCGTCATATCCTGACAGTAGTGTTGCATCCCTGGATGGTGATCTCATCACGGTTGCTCCGGGATCCACCTGGATGGACACCTCTTTTACCCCCCGGGCAGGCAAACCAGTCGAGATCAATGCCCTCTGGATCCTGGCTCTTGAGATCTGTGAGTACCAGGAGATTGGAGTTCCCGTAACGTCAAAAAATGCCAGGAATGCTTTTTCTGCATTCTGGAACGAGAATACCCGTTGCCTGTACGATCTCCTGGATCCCTGCGATGCATCTGTCCGTCCGAACCAGGTTATTGCTCTTGCCCTCGGCCTGATTCCCTTCGATGAAGGACGGATAGCCCTGGACCAGATCAGGAAAACGTTACTTACCCCCTATGGTCTCCGGACACTTGCACCAGGTTCACCAGGTTATCATGGAACCTATTGCGGCGATCCTTCTTACCATAACGGAATGGTCTGGCCCTGGCTTACAGCCTGGTACCTCGATGCTCTTGCAGAGTACGGTGAATCCCGCGATACGGTCTCATGGCCGGTTATCTCTCTTTGGAATCATATGTACACAGATGGAGCAGGAATGGTACCTGAATTCTTTGATGGCGATGCGCCTTATCACCCGGGAGGTTCGGTATGTCAGGCCTGGAGTATTGCTGAACTGATCCGTGCA
>JAJRBL010000149.1 GCA_028679485.1 Methanospirillum sp.
AGGGGGATACGCAGCCGGAAGAGCCTTCACGGAGATCTGCATGGGAGGTCTTGGCGAGGTAAATTTCCGGATGGGACAGATAAAGAATGTCCCGGTTCCGTTCATCGAGGTTTGTACTGATTATCCGGCGATATCATGCCTTGGGTCACAGAAGGCCGGATGGACGGTAAAGGCAGGAAATTATTTTGCCATGGGATCAGGTCCTGCACGTGCCCTTGCACTCAAGCCAAAGCATACCTACGAGGTTATAGGATACGAGGATGAGAGCGACGATGCAGTCATCGCACTGGAATCAGATCATCTGCCGAACGGCGAGGTCATGGAAAAGATAGCAAAGGACTGTGACATCGATGTGGAAAACCTGTGTGCAGTCGTTGCCCCGACCGCATCACTGGTAGGGTCCATCCAGGTCTGCGGCAGGTGTGTCGAGACAGCCATATACAAGCTGAACGAACTTGGCTTCGATACCACAAAGATCTCGGCAGCAATAGGTTCTGCACCGATTCCTCCGGTTAAGGCCGATGCAACCAAGGCCATGGGAACCACCAACGATGCAACCATCTACCACGGACAGATATCCCTCACCATGAAAGCGCCTGATATTGTTGATTACCTCGACAAGATTCCGAGCAATAAATCAAAGGGATATGGAAAACCGTTCTATGAGATCTTCAAGGAAGCTAACTTTGATTTTTACCAGATTGATACGTCGCTCTTTTCACCTGCGGAAGTCACTATAAACGAACTTGCTGAAGGAAAGGTCTACCACGTCGGTGCGGTAAACCCTGATGTTACCCTGAAATCCTTCGGGTATATATAACTACTCAGGGATGGCATTTCTGCCGGAGACTGGTAGTTTACGAGCCCATTCCGGCTTTTTTTTAAAAAAAAGATTATGCAGGTATTCCGAGAGCAGACATGAGTTCATCGAGCTTTATGCCATGGGCTGCTGCTGCCTCTGCAACGGTCTCACCCCTGCTGATTGCACAACCGACACACCCCATTCCAAACCGGGCAAATATCGCTCCTGCATCGGGTTTTTCCTGCAATACCTCAAGAATTGTAGAATCTTTGGACAATGCCATGTTCTATATGTTACCGTGAGGGACGGATAAAAGTATAGGAATCAGGCAGGGATTCATACCGAAATTGATTATTATGTCAAGAGACATCTCCATATATACCAATCCGGGAATACCCGGACAACCGTACATCTGATGATACCATGCTCTGGATATCCACAACCTGTCTGCGGGAGACCCCGCTTGATGTAACCCTTGAAAGCCTCGGATCCCTCACCAGGGGTGTTGAGATCGTTGATGGAGGGGCCCACCGTATTCCTGCGGCCAGCCTTCTGGAATCATTTCCCTACCAGTACGTGATCCGTCTCCCCCAGCGGGAGATTAATCCGGCAAGCATCCTTGAACCGGTACGGCAGGCATCTGTTGCAGCCATAATTGAACGGTTTACTTTTGCTTCAGAGGTCTCTGCCGAGGTGGTGATTGATCCCGGCTATATCAACGCCCAGGCTGATCTCCCTTTTGCAAAGCGTCAGCTGATGCGTTCATGTAACGACCTGCTTTCAGCGGCAGATGAGTATGGGATCAGGTTCTTCTTCAGGAACATGGGGAGAAGGGAAGGGAACCTCGTCAGGTACCCCGAGGATCTGAACCTCATAACCCAGGTTCCCCTTGCCCTCGATATCGGCCATGCCCATGTGAACGGCTGCCTTCCCCGGTTTCTCCATGAAGCGGCAAGCAGGAATTTTTACCTCTACGACTGCAGGGAGTTCTCCGAGGAGCATGTTGAGATAGGAAAAGGCAGCATCAACTTTGAACAGGTCGCTGCCGGGATGTTTGCAAACGGGGCCAGGGGAATCATCGATGCGCCGACATTCCGTGCTGCGCATAACAGCCTGAAAAAACTTCGCCACTTTGGTATCGGGTAACCATGGAAGTCCGGCTCTTATCCTGGAACGTGAATGGTCTGAAGGCAATAAGCGGAAAGGAGGTCCTTCCCGGGGTATCATTCTCCGGTCTTCTCCGGGACGAAGAGCACGATATCGTCTGTCTCCAGGAGACAAAAGCCGATCATCTCCTGTTGCCGGGGGAGATAAAGCGGATACCCGGGTACTTCTTTTACATCAACCCTGCCGAACGAAAAGGGTACAGCGGTGTTGCCCTGTACTGCAGAACCGAGCCTGATTCGGTAACAACCGGTGGCCTTGGCCCGGAGTTTGATCGTGAAGGCAGGATAATCACCGCACGGTTCCCGGGTTTCCTCCTCATGAACGTCTACTTTCCGAACGGCGGGGCGTCAGAAGAACGGCTCTCCTACAAACTCAGGTTCTACGATGCCTTCCTTGCATGGGTACAGCGGTTTGATGCAGCAGGGGAAGGGATTGTCATCTGCGGCGATGTCAATACCGCCCATACGCCCCTGGATCTTGCACGGCCGAAGGAGAATGAACAGGTATCGGGATTTCTCCGGGTAGAGCGTGAATGGATAGACCGGTTGCTCGCTGCAGGGTTTACCGATACCTTCCGTCTTTACTCCCCGGAGGGGGGACAGTACAGCTGGTGGGACTACAAGACAAGAGCACGCTCCCGGAACGTCGGGTGGAGAATCGATTACTTCTTCGTCAACAACCGGCTGAAGGGATCCGTAACTGGTGCAGGAATAAGGTCGGATATCATGGGATCAGATCACTGCCCGGTAACACTTACGCTGAATCACGGGTAAATCAGCTATCCTTTTTTATGGTTATGCCATAATGTCGGCGAAGGAAATCGCGGATACTCTCCGATTCTATCCATCCCCGGTCCAGCTGATCGATGATGGCATTTACCTGGTGCACCTGTTCTGCTATCTTCTTCTCGTACTCCCCCTTCTGCAGGTCGTTATACCCGGCTATCGCCTGGAGGGGGTTTCGGATATGATCGTTCAGAACGGCAAACTGTTCGATGTATCTCTCGATCGCAACGAGTGCTTTCTTCTTTGCCTCTTCTGTTGCACGCATCTCGCTGATATCAGATACAACCCCGATGGTTTTTATCTGGTGAAAATTATTATCATAGAGGGCAACAGCCTTGATGATCCAGGTCTGGTACTGGCCGTTGCGGTGTTTTATCCGGAGTTCCTCGGTGATCGGATCCCCGGTCAGGACATGGTGGATAAAGGAGGTTTTGATCCTGGCAATATCGTCAGGATGGAGAAGGGATACCCACCCCGTCAGGGAGGTTACCCTCGCGACGGAATCCAGACCAAGCCACTTTTCGACATCACCGAACCACTGGATGCGGTCAGACGGCTGCTCATACTCGAAGATGAGGTCTGTTGCGATATGGGATGCGATTTTAAACCGTTCCTCGCTGATTCTCAGGATGTCATCAGCCATTTTCTGGGAACTGAAGTCCTCGAACGTCTCCACTGCCCCGATCGTCACCCCTTTTTCATCAACGATGCGTGCAGCAGTGCTCCTTATCCACTTGCCTGCCTCGCCGATGTGGGGATAAAAGTCGATGCATTCGTAGGCACCGGGAACAGTAGGTGAAGGTGCGTACAACCCCTCATACCACCGGTTCAGGGAGAGATCCACGTCATCCTCGATCAGAATATCACAGAGAAGCGGCCGTTCGTTGAGCGGGTAGAGAAGACGGGGATGGGTATCAGTGCCGATAATATCCCCTACATCACGTTCAAAGAGCATGGACAGTGCCTGGTTCACCGTCAGAACATGGTGGGTGGGATCGATGACCACCGTTGCCAAGGGAAGACCGTCAAGGACCGTCCGGAGATATCCTTCACGCTCCCTGATCTGCTGCAGGTATTCCTCTCTGGAGGTAATATCACGGATTATGCCCGCTATTCTCGTGATACCCCCGGTGTCATCAGGAACAGGGGTGAGACAGATCTCAAAATGGCGGGACTGATTCTCCAGGGGGGTCGTGATGATGACATTGCAGGTATCCTTCTCATGAACAGACTGAAGTACTGCATCATGTATCTGTTTCGAGGCTGAATCGTCCCAGGTGCCGGTCGTCGGCCGGGTAATCCCCCCGCCCTCCTTCCATCCGGTCAGTTCCTCACAGGTCTTGTTTACTTCAAGAATTGATCCCCGGGTATCTGCCAGAAAGATACCTTCCGGGATTGCATCCAGGAGAACCTTCATGATCTTCCGGTCTGTGGCACGTTCGTGCGCCATCCATTTCTCTTCAGAGAGATCGGTCAGCGTTACCGTGATGTTTCCTTCTTTTTCACAGTACCCGAAGAGATGAACCGGTACCGGATATCCGTCTCTCCTGATGAGTTGCAGTTCAAGCGTATCTTCGCAGGTATTCTTCCCGGCGCAGTCAGCAAGGAACCGTGATACGATACCGGGGTCACGGGCATATGCGGTCAGTTCTGTTCCGGTAACGTCTCCCCCCCTCCGGTCCAGGACAGACTGAGCATACCTGTTGACATACAGGATCGTTCCGGTGGGATGAACGAGGAGGACACCGGTGTCAACCGATGAGAGCAGACGTTCAAAACTCTCCCTTTGCGAATGGAGATAGTATGAAAGCCAGGCAACCACGGACCCGACGATCATAAACATGACGCCCCTGAGCACCGCATCAAGATCTGATACATTCACGGAGGGATAGAATACCTCCAGGCAGACATATCCTGTTGCAATAACGAGGGAATACCCGATTCCCCCCCTTGGAAACCGCCAGCATGCCAGGATTACCGGGATATAGAAGAGATGCGAGACCACCGTGTGAATATTCCGGGATATCGCAACGGTACAGATAATATATGCCAGTACAGTGGTCAGGATGATGATAACCAGCCAGAATGAATGGCTCTTTACATCAGGTACCCGGAGTGGCATCTCTAGTAAGTTACAACTCAGAAGATAAACATCCGCCGGTTATTTAAATTGAAGAGATTATCCTGCACCCGTGTTTTTTCATGTATTGTTACCCGATCTCCGCCTGCAGACAGACACGGGAATATTCACCGGTTATCGATCATCGTATCCAAACCCTGATGACACCCGGGATACGGATTATTACCGGATCGCATACCGGAGCAGGGCTGCAATACCGCCAAGACCGATAAGCCGTTCTCCGGGTTCAAACCTGCCTGACAGGATCACGATCTCGGAACGCATCTCTTCAGCCTTCCTGATGAGGAGGGCTACCGTATGATCACGGAGTAACGTATCTGCCACAAGGAGTGTCTGCACTGCCCCGCAGTCTATCGCCTCCCATACATCCTCCTGGCCGTATGCAACCGGCTCATCCTTTCCGATCCTCCGCATGAGTTCATCAAGAAAGGTAACTTCCCTGGCAAGCTGAATATCGCCGGTTAATTTTTCAGGTATACCCAGGCCGATGACCTCCTGTACCGCCCTCCTGCCGCCGGATCTTGTTTCTGCAACGACAAGGGGTGATGTCCGGGAAGGATCCTGCCGTTTGAACCGGGAGATTATCTCATCTTTTACAAAACCGGGCCCTGCAATGACAAGCGGACCGGTTACCAGTTGGATCTGGTCGATGACAGCCCGGGTAAACTCTTCCCTGCTGTTTATCTCCGCACTTTTTCCGCTTCCGGCAGAGAGTGACCAGACCGGTCTCGGGCCATACCCCTGGATCCTGAAGAGTTCTGCCTCACCCTCCTCGACGATGAGGACATGAAGGGCATCCAGGGCAGAAGATCGGACTGCCCGTTCGATCCGTTCCAGATCGGTTGCTGACCATGTCCTGATAACGGAGAGTTCAAATCCCGGTTCCAGGTTCAGGGTATGGTGTGAACCGATATCCACCCCGTATTCGATGATTCCCGATACCCTGAGCCTCAGGGAGTACTCGTGGAACTCGGTTGAATCAACCCGGATACCAAGCCTTACCGGACGTTTTTCCAACTTTTCCGGCCGGATCTTGTCCTGCGATCCTTCCACGCCCCGCAGGGTGGTTGCATACACGAGCGATCCGGGAGTGATAAGATGATACAGGTGCCAGAGATCGTCACTGTTTTCTGGGAAAAAACGGACCTCCCCGTGGCTTTTAACGAGTTCGGCGGTCTCTGCTTTCATGGCCGTATATCCGAACCGCCGGGAGGGACAAAACCAGCTACTGCCTCAGTATTCAGCGCAAACTTCAACGCTTTCTGGTCATCGGGGGTGAGTCGTTCGCGGAGCATGCGGACCACCTTCTTCGCGATATCGTTCGGTTCGAAGGTTCCCGGGCAGAGCACGATGAAGAGGTCTGACTGGTCCATGACCGGGGATACCGGGCCACCTATTATCCGTGTCTCTGGTTTTTTTGCAAGTCCTATGGCCACTTCAAGGGGCACATCGTGGAACCATTGCCTCTCTCCTCTTACCACAAAGGATCCCCTGGAGAGATACTCGCCTGACTCCGCTGTCTTGGATACCTGGTCCGGTCGTGCCGCGTATACGTCCACAGAGGCAAATCCTGATCGCCAGGCACCGGAGAATGCGGCTGCAAACCGGGTTACCTCGTCCCAGCATTCTGTTTTTCCCTTGACTACCACCACACTGGCACCGTGAACATCAGCGTGGACAAAGGTATCTCCCCCTTCAAGGTATTTCCTGATGAGTTCCTCGTTCTGGCCGGCATCCCTGCCACCGATCACCAGAACCTGGTCGCGGGTATAAAACCAGCGGAACCGGTCAAACCATCGCTTCTTTGGCCGGAGGTACTGGGCTTTCCTGACCGGCTGGTGTTTAACCTCCCGCTTCATGGCGTTCTTTGCCCCGGCAAGTTTGCGCCTGAACTTCTTTATCTGCTCGTAGTACCTGGACGCATTCTGGTCTATGGTCTCGTGGATGAAGATCTTCACCGGTGTTCCGAGATCGAGGTCTACCGCTGCTTCAGCAGGGTAGACCTTCAGTACCTGTTTACCTGCACCAGTCTTATCTTTTGCAAGGATATCTGCAATCTCCTGCCAGGATCGGCTATTTGAGGCACGGGAGAGCGTGGTGATGGTATCGGTCACAAGACCGTAGTTTTCATAGAGCAGGGCGACCAGTTCCTCGTTCCTGGTGATGTTCCTGGCAAATTTCCTGGTTGCTTCTTCCTGCTGCAGGCGGATGCGTTCCTCCCGTGATACCTTCTTCTTCTCTTCTATCTTCTTTACCGGCGGGGATAACGGGTAATATTCGGCAAGGGCAATATTGAATGAGTCATAATGCCGGACAGGCTCTTCCCCGGCAGGAACCGGGTGACATCCGCTCCTGGTCAGTACCGGATCAGGAGTATTCTTCACCTGGTCCAGGAGAGTCCTGATGGCATCATACAGACGGGCGGCATCCGCTTCCCTGGCAGGAGTCGTTTTGTCTATCTGAACCGTCCTGCAGGCATACTCAGCATACCTGCCCCCGAGAAATGAACCAACTGCCAGGGAACGTACAATATCCCGATCATCTACTGCCAGTTGTGCGGCATACTCCTCTACGGAGATGAGACTGACATCGGCAGGAGGAAAGAGATAGGGTGATCCGGGAAGGACATCCCGGTCCTTGAACCGGTGCCTCGAAAGTGGCTGGATGATGGTAAAATCCTCACCACAGAGGATAATATTCCCTTCGTCGTACACCTCGATGACGAGATGATAGAGCTGGTCAGACTTCCTGATGTCGATGATAACGGTTCTCTGAAGTCCCTGCTGCCTGATCCCGGTCACTCTCCCGCCGGCGAGATACTTCCGGAGAAACATGGCAAAGGCAGGGGGGATCTGGGGTAATTCCGGCAATGCACCGATGAGATGCAGCCTTTTTCCCGGTTCTATGAGAAGGGTGAATTTTCCCTGCTCCTTACTGTTTAACCTGATTATACAGAGCCTGTTTTCATCCAGATACACCTTGTGTATCCAGAGGGGGAGCATCTTTGAGATCTCGTCGGTTACGGTGATGAGGTCCAGTCCGCTCATCCCCTGTGAAGTAGCCATGATACCAAATTACATATGGCCTCATGACTAAAAAAATAGGACAACCGGTGTCCAGATGACAGAAGAACCAGTTCCTACTACTCCGGCGGAAAAAGTCCCCATGCCAGTTTCCGTCCTGGAGAAAGACGCATATACCGGGAGAATCACGCGCACCCTCATCGCAGTAGGTGCAGGATGTATTGCCGGAATAATCTGTTTTTATCTTACCACTACATCTGCAGCGGCAGGAGCGGGTGAATCCTTCCTTGTTCCGATCCTGATAATGCTCGTTGCGATCATCCTTCAGAAACACCTCTTCATGATCATCAGAATAAATACGGCCAGGCTTGAAAAGAAGGACTGGTTTTACCAGGGGTTTATTACGTTTGCATTCTGGTACGTGACCTGGACAATACTGCTTACGGAAACCACTGTACCAGCCTGATAAATCATGCGCATCGCTGTCGTTCATAAAGATCTCTGTCATTCCCGGAAATGCGGATCAGAATGCATGCTCTACTGTCCGAGGGTGAGAACCGGGGACGAGACCGTTATCCTGGATGAAGACGGAAAGGCACAGATATCTGAAGAACTCTGCGTCGGATGCGGTATCTGCGTTAAAAAGTGCCCGTTCGAGGCGATTGACATCATCACCCTTCCGGAGGAACTTGAGTATCCCACGCACCGGTACGGGCCAAACAGTTTTGTGCTCTTCGGACTTCCGGCACCCATCGAAGGCAAGGTAACCGGTGTTATCGGGGCAAACGGGATCGGGAAGTCAACATCACTCAAGATCCTGTCGGGACAGATAAGCCCGAACCTCGGTATCTTTACCGAACAGGTCCGGTGGGAAGATATCCTCAAAAAGTATACCGGTACGGAGTTATTCGACTATCTCCAGAGGCTCTCGAAGGAGTCGGTGAAGGTCTCGGTAAAACCCCAGTATATCGACGTAATCCCTAAGGTCTTCCAGGGAAACGTGTGGGATCTCCTGAAGACCACGGATGAACGGGGAGCACTCGATCATTACCTGGAGGTCCTGTCACTGCGGAGTATCCTCGACCAGCAGATCGCGAACCTTTCGGGAGGAGAACTGCAGCGGGTAGCACTTGCTGCTGCCCTGGCCCGCGAAGCGGACTTCTACTTCCTCGACGAGGTAACCCCGTACCTTGATATATACCAGAGAATGGCCGCAGCATCGGTTATCAGGGAGGTTGCCGGCGAAAAGCCGGTCGTACTGATCGAACACGACATCGCCATCCTCGACATGCTCGCAGACACGGTGCATATCGCGTATGGAAAACCTGCAGTGTTTGGTATCATAACAAGGCCGAAAGGAGTCAGGATCGGGATTAACCAGTACCTGGACGGGTTTCTGCCTGAAGAGAATGTCAGGTTCCGTGATTACCAGGTTTCATTCGAGATCAGGGCGCACAAGGACGGATCGAAGAGGGAGGAACTGCTTGTCATCCCTGATATGGAGCGTTCGTTCGATAAATTCCACCTGAACGTGCACGGGGGTGTTATATACGCCGGTGAAGTAGTGGGAATCGTCGGTGAGAACGGTATCGGAAAATCCACCTTTGCAAAACTCCTGGCCGGCGTGGAAAAACCGGATTCCGGCTCGATGGAGACATCGGTCACGATATCCTATAAACCGCAGTACCTCAAGGCGGATACCTCGGATACGGTTGAATTTTTCTTGCGTCAGATCACCAAGTCGTTTGACAGTCCCCAGTACCAGCATGACTTCATCGAGCAGCTCAACCTTGCCCCTATTCTCCAGTCCCCGGTGAACACCCTTTCAGGAGGAGAACTGCAGCGGGTTGCCATAGCAGCCTGCCTCTCCCGGCCGGCAGACCTGTACGTCCTTGACGAACCGAGTGCACATCTTGACGTGGAACAGCGGGTCCGGCTGACAAAAGTCTTCAAGAACCAGGTTGAAGGGAAGGATGCCGCAATCCTGGTCATTGATCACGATATTTACGTCATCGATATCATCAGTGAACGGCTCCTCGTGTTTGATGGCGAACCCGGGGTTAAGGGTGAGGCAAAAGGACCATTTGATATGCGTACAGGGATGAACATGTTCCTCTCGCAGCTCGGGGTTACCTTCAGGCGTGACATGAGCGGCAGGCCCAGAATCAACAAACCTGAATCATACCTTGACCGGGAACAGAAATCCCGGGGCGAATATTACTACCAGGACACCGAATAGCCGTAATCCCGGCTGTACAAGCCGGTCTATCTCTTCTGTTTTCCGGTTGCCGGCTTATGGTTAAGCAAAAAAGTGACACGAACCCATAATGGATTCGTTTACTGGCCGGTCGCCGGAGACGACTGGACCGGTGCAGCATACGATGAATAATTCCCTGTAGGAACGGTTGTGGTTGTCTGGTTCCCCGAGGGGAAAGAGGCGACGACAACAGGAGATGAAACGGTCGTATCCGGGGTTGTCACCGGAACAGGTGCCGAAGCGGTCTGTGTCTGTGCCACGATAACCGGTGCCGTTTCATTTGCCGGGAGTACTGGCTGCACCGGTACCGGTGAGACAGGTGCCGGAGCGATCACGGAAGTCTGTCCGCCGATGGTGAGGTTAAGAGAGTTACTGCTTCCCGGTGAATACACAGCAGTCTGATCGGCGGCATTGCCGTTTACCTGGAATGAGATCGAGGGAGCTCCTTTCTCAAAATCGGTCTCGTTTGCCATTACAATGAGACGTTCGTCAAAGGTTCCCGTTCCGCCATACTGCCCTGCAGTCGTTACCTGGATATCTCCCTGCCTGTTTCCATTAACATATGCAGAGATCACCGTTCCTGCCGGGGCAGGAGAACCCTGTATGCTCACGGATCCATAAAATTCACACGGAAGCTGGGGTGAGGCTGCAGAGACCAGTCCGCACGTGATTGCTATACATATTCCGGCTGTCAGAAGAGCCGGAAACCAGAAGGTACACTTCGCTGTCATAGTATCGAAAAATTATATGCCTGGCAGAGGACAAATCCCCTGCCTAGTGCTCTCTACCAGCCGATGTAATCATCAGGCAGGATAACGTTGCTGATCATCTCCACGATATCGTTAAAGTACATGAACTCGGCCCGGTCAGATGACTTCAGATCGACATTGGTAATGGAGCCCGGGGTAAAGGGATAGTTATCACTCCAGTCTGCACTGGATAACGGATTTTTACACTCGGCTTTGTACCAGTTGTCGAATCCCTCCGGTTTTATCCAGAATGATATCGGATCACGCTGTTCCATCGATACATACGGGACATCTACCGTCAGCATCTCCTTTCCGACCGGATCGCCGTACTCGCCGAACTTGCTTACCGTCACCGGGTTTGTCGGGTTGGAGAGATCCACTCCTTCCCGTGTTGCCATCACCCGGTCACCGACCCGCAGCGGAAACCCGTTGAACTCGGCTTTTCCATAGAAGTACTGGGGTTCCCAGACCGAAGGAGTCGGGGTCGGGGTCGGGGTGAGTTCATAGGTTGGCAGATCTCCAGCCCAGAGATGGACCGTCTGCGATGAGCCCCCGACATACGGGATATCCCTGGTTGCATTGATCGAGGTGTTTATCTGTGAATAATTCACGGTTGAATTCGTCGAATCGAGGATCCAGGCCTGCGTGTAACTCGGCCAGTCTTCATCCTTTACCCAGAATGTTACGTTTACATCCTCCGGAAGGCACTTGCCCTGGATAGTAAGCTTGTCAGTCCAGCTGCTGTTCCCGCTTCCGAAGTACCCTGCTGATACCATGGTAAACGGATTCTGCGGCCCGGTTACGTCATATCCTTCGATTCGTGCCTCCACCATACCATCGATATTGATGTTTGGGCCACAGTAATGACACTCTCCATCGCTGTCAATGAACTCTGTTCCGTTCGTGATATGGACATCACCCTGGATGCTCATCGGAATTGAGGGCACCCCCGCACAGGTGGTCGGACTCGGGGTGACCGGGATCGGTGGGATCTCGTCTGGAGATGTCTCCAGGACCTCCAGTTTTACCTGCTGAACCTGGCCCGGCTTGTAGGGAAGGGTCCAGAGGTATGTCCCGTCATCAGTGAGGATATGAGCCCGTACCATCCTGGTCTCATCGTCTTCTACCCAGAACTCTATCTCGGATTCTGCCGGGACACCCTGCACCTGGAGCTTGGGTGAAAACGTTCCGCTCTTTCCAAAGATCCCTTTTGCGGTCTTAATCGGATTAAACGTCCCGGAGATATTGTACCCGGGAACCCGTGCCTCTACGATCCCGCCTGCCTGGATAGGTCTTCCGTATATCTCAACGGTTCCGATAAAGGTTTCAGGTACTGCCGGGATCGCGATAGGTGTCAGGGTTGGCTTTGGAGTGATGGTATCGGCAACCAGGATCATACCTTCTTTTGACTTGGTAGAGTTCTGTCCTGCTGCGTCTTCTATGGTAAGATTAACCGTGTAATTACCATTCTCCGTGTAGGTATGCTTCGGATTCTGAACCGTATCCCCGGTTCCGTCTCCGAATTCCCAGCCATACAGAACCGGTAAGCCGACAGACCGGTCCGTAAACTGGACCGTAAGCGGTGCTTTCCCGGTACGGGTACTTGCGATGAAATCTGCTTGTAATTTCCCCGGTTCATCGGTTACCGTGATATATGCCTCTTTAATCTCGACAGATGTTGTTTTTTCATTCGAGACCGAGAGACTGACCGTGTAGGTTCCGGGAAGCATATACTGGTGGCGTGGATTTGCGACCACGTCTGATGTCCCGTCACCAAAGTCCCAGACCCACATCGTGGGATTACCCGTAGAGAGATCGGTAAACTGTACCGACAGGGGAAGGGTGCCTGACATAACATCAGCACTGAAATCTGCCACGAGATCGCCTGACGGCGGTACAGGTGCCGGAACCGGTTCAGGTGGGGGAAGATCCGGGTTGCCCGGCTCTTCCACCGGAGGAACAATTACCGGCGTATCGGAAGGAATATCCGGAGGCATCTCCTGAGGAGCCTGCACGGTCTCGGAACCGGATGATTCAGCCCCGTCCCCGACGGCAGATTCTGCCACTATCTGTTCTTCTCCGGCTACCGGTTTTTCCCCGGCCGGGACATCGGTTACTGCCGGCTTATCCCCGCCCACGGAGAGATCGAGGTTCAGACTGACTCCAGGCTGGAAGGTTGTCTCCTGCCAGCCCTTTTGTCCGTCAATCCAGAAGGTAACCTTGGGATTTCCTCCGGAGAGATCAGACTCTTCCGCCACTATCTTCAGTCGCTGATCAAATGTTCCTGGTCCTCCGTATTTCCCGGCCTCGGTGAGGACATACTGACCCCGTTCTGCATCATTAATCTTCGCTGACAGAATGGTCCCAACCGGAGCCGGCGCACCATTTATCGTAACAGTCCCATAAAATTCACTGGGAAGCGCCGGAGCACCGGCAGAACAGATAAGCACCAGGATAAACAGGAGGAGGGTAGCCAGTGCCGTCCTGGCGGCTACTTTTCCTGTATTCATGATTCCTCACACACCAATGGCTGCCAGTGTTCCTGGCGTTTCCATGTATAACCAGTATCCCTTCGACGGGAAGAGATACGAATTCTC
>JAJRBL010000150.1 GCA_028679485.1 Methanospirillum sp.
ATTCTGCATTCTTCGATGAGGTCTTCCCCTTGATAAAGGCAAATACATCCTTTGACGGCTGGTACGGAAATCCGCATACCTTTATTGCAACCAACTCGGTAAACCTTACCCGTGAAACATTACCGGAGAACGGTACCTTACGAGTATGGTTCCCCCTGCCGGTGGAAACAGAGAGCCAGAGAAATATCAGCATGATATCTCTTCAACCAGTCGATTACGTGGTATCTGGCCCGGAGACAGACGGAGATCTCGGAGAGGTCTGCTTTGATATACCACTTGAAGAGATGACCGGGGAGTATCTCAATATATCCGCAGAATACCGGTTTACAACCTACGAACGACGGTTCGATGTAAATCCCGGCTCGATACGTCCGTACGATACAACCAGCTATCTCTACAGGAAATACACCGCCTCGCAGCCGAATATTGAGATCACTCCTGAGGTGACGAAACTGGCAGAGTCCATTATTGGAAACGAACAGAATCCCTACCGGAAGGCAGAGCTGATCTACGAGTACATCATCAGGATGTATCCGTACAGCAACGTCCCTCATGCCTACCTAACCGCATCAGATATACCGGAATCAACCTATATGCTTCAGACCGGGTTCGGGGACTGCGGAACCCAGAGTATGCTGTTTGCGGCTCTCTGCCGTTCAGTCGGAGTTCCGGCCCGGTCAGCAGGAGGCTACCAGCTCGTCCCGGGTATAGCCGGACCGCATTTCTGGGCAGAATTTTACCTGCCTGATTACGGGTGGATCCCTGTTGATGTGACCATTGCAGAGAGTGCGGACTGGGCTTTCAACAAGACAGAGGAGGAACGGGATCTGTTCAAAGAGTACTTCTTCGGAGACCTGGATCCTTACCGGTACACGATCCAGAACGATGTCGATATCCCCTTCTCCCCTGACCCGGGAGAAGATGAAGTACTGGCGATGGTCCATCAGGATCCCCTGATTGCCTGCGGGGGGAGCAGGGAGGATCTTGAACTCATGAGTCTGGAAAACTCGAATATTACCTTTTCAGAGGTATAGCATAACAATCCGAGAGAGGGGATACATGAGAACTCGCGATGGTTTACATGGATAGAGATGCAAAAGACCGGTTACGTGCAACTATCGGAGGTCATTTTCTCGTCGATCTCTACTCACCCATCCTCCCGATAATCCTTCCTGCCCTTATCACGAATATGGGTCTCTCCTTTTTTCTGGCCGGGGCAATCGTAACCGTCTATAACGTGACATCATCTCTTGTGCAGCCTGTTGCCGGACTGTACAGCGATAGAACCGGCTGGAGAGCAAGCATTCCGTTATGTATCCTGATCTCGTGCCTGGGCATCTCATTTTCAGTCCTCGCCGGCAATTATCTCGTGATGCTTATCCTGGTATCGGCTGCCGCACTTGGAACAGCGTTATTCCATCCGGCAGCCATGGAATCTGTGAACCGGCTTAGTCCCCCGTACAAACTGGGAGTATACAACTCCATCTTTACCACGAGCGGGAGTATCAGTTATGCATTCGGTCCTCTCATCGCCGGAATCCTGATCACCTTCTTTGGCCTTTCAAGCATAGCCTGGATGGTAATTCCCGGGATCATCGGTGCCGTGTGGATTTACCGCATCGAAAAGAGTCGTGTATCCATGCACGATACACAGGTTTTCAGGAAGAGGCCGGCAGAACCGGTACAGCGGGAGAGATACTGGTGGGTTCCGGCAGGGCTTGTCGTGACCCTCTGTTCCCTTCGGGCCTGGGCATACATCGGCATCATCACGTACCTGCCTGCATTGTTAATCCTGGGAAAGAATGGCATGGATACCGTAACAACCTCTTTTATCGTTACCGTTATGTTGTGCACCGGAGTAGGAGGACAGATTGCCGGGGGATACCTGTCAGACCGGTTTGGCAGGAAGAATATGCTGGTGTTCGGTTTTGCCTGTGCAATTCCATTCTTCTGTATGATATTCCTCGCTCCCGGATGGATGATGTATCTCGGGATTTGCATGTACTCGTTCTTTGCCTGTTTCTGTTATGTCACCTCCGTCACCATGACGCAGGAACTTCTGCCAGGAAGTGTTGGTTTTGCGTCAGGACTCACGCTCGGGCTCTGCGTGGGAGTAGGGGGGGTAGGGGCCGGCATCACCGGCTGGGCTGCAGATGTCATGGGGTCCCTTCCGGATGCCATGTTCCTGCTGGTGATACCGACGATCCTCTGTCCGGTTCTTGCATTATTCATCAGGTATCCGGAAAAGGGGAGGTCATTACCGGAGAGAAAGGAAGATACCCGGATTATCGACGAATAGAATCTTCTCAAGGGATCTGTCCGGGATTTTCCGCAGGATCCCGGCCCCGGGCATCATCAGTACACCGGATATTGCCGACCGGATGCAGGGACTCCGGCCTGTTGATACGGGAGAGAAGAACCTGATCTTCGATCCTGGTACAAAGATGCTAAGCGCAGGGTTAATCTCCCCGGACCTGCGCAAGGATTCCCAAGGATGCCGGTTTGCAGAAGAAACGGCATAGGATCGAGAGACCGGCAGAATAGTAGGTATAATGCTGTTTCCGCCCGTCAGGTCCTGCATACCGGTGACCGGTAATCCCATCCACAGGCATCAAGGGCAACAAGACCTGATACCAGGGTATCAACCAGAACCTGTTTCATGGTAAGCCCTTTTTCCCTGGACCCCCGGGTCGGATCCCCGGTTGCCCCGCAATC
>JAJRBL010000151.1 GCA_028679485.1 Methanospirillum sp.
AACCCTCACCTGTATCAACGGTGTCATCAGAAACACTGTCACCCGGGGAACCCTCACCTGTATCAACGGTTACTTCCACGACCGGATCACCTGAACCGGAATTCTCCTCGGCGAGAACAGAACCAATCCCAGAATGGGACAGGATGATCAGGAGACAGAAGAAGAAGACGCGTATTATCCCTCTTCTCATGATCCCTCTCCTCCCATCCGGTCAAGCTTCTTCAGGTATGAAACAGCGTTCGTCTGTCCTGTCTTGTCATTCCTGGCAGCCGTCTCGAGGAGTCTTTTTGCCTCCTTGTATCTCCCCTGGGATATCCTGAGCACCCCGAGGTTGGTATAAGCCAGGGCAGCCCCGTCCGGATCTGCCTTTGTCGCCTTCAGGAACGCCTCTTCGGCTGCATCCGTATTCTTTTGGAGAAATTCGACCGCCCCGATACCGGTATAGAGATCCACGTACACCTGCCCGGTCGCTCCTGACCCGGCAAGCCTGAACGCCTGTAGAGCCTGGTCAAGATCTCCCTCGCCGGCGAGAAGCGATCCCTTCTTCACCATCGCCTCGGCATACAGAGACTGATCTGCAATCCCGACCCGGTCATAACTGGCAAGGGCATCATCTCTCTTCCCGAGTCTCTCCTGTACGACCCCGAGGTTTATCCAGCCCCTGCCGTAGGAAGCATTCGCCTCTACAGCCCGGGAATAGTACGAGAGAGCCTTCTCCGGTTCACCGAGGGCTACATAACAGGTCCCGATATTGTTCAACACCGGGGCCTGCCCGGTTCCGGAAATGCCGGCAAGATCCTGTTCGAAGGCTGTGACAGCCCCGGCATAATCACCGGAGGCATACCGTTCAGAACCGGTTTCGGCTAATATTCCCGGTATAAGAAGGAGGACGCATAACAATACGGGAGATGCACGGATCATATATAATTCAGGATATTAAATATCGGAGGATAAAGATAACGAAATTACATTTATCTACATTTTGGGAAATAAAAAAGCATCTCCTTTAACTAATTAAAAAAAGGAAATTAATCACCTGGACTCATATATCAAGAACAAGTACCGGTATTTACCCGGCATCTCCCAGAGGTAAAAAGAGCGGATTGACCATATGTATCCGGGGAACCGGATATTAGCGTACCTTTTCCTCCCCGATCCGGAAAGAGATATGGAGAGAAAAAACACAACATTTCTATACCCGGGACGAGAAGCGCAAAATGATTGATATATCTACCGTTCGTTATTTCTCTTCTGTTCAGGATCATCCGGAAACCCTCTGTCAATACGCCGGTTCATTTCGAGGTTTTTACCTGCGGAATTGGAAGAATCCATCCTCCTGTTCTTCCAGGATACTCATATCTCCATGGTGAATAGGGTTTTTTTGTAATGGTAATGGAATGAGAATCTGCCCTTCATCAGATACTTCACTGACTTCCCTGATGAATAACATGATTGATGTTCATGAGATCATCTTTCGACTCGACGACGTTGCGGAACACAGGAACGAGATACCGGGCAGGATCGGCAAATACTCATATAACCGTGTAGGTTGAGATCGAATTGTTCCCGGTATTGTCCCTGATAAGTCGTTTCCCTCCGAAAAGCTGGGATACTTCCAAGCCACGGTGTTCTGCAGAATAACGGTGAACCAGGTTGTATCGCTGGCGAAGGTTTCATCAGGGAGTGGGACCGTAACAATCAGGTGGTGAATACGGTAATTTCTCGGTCGGCACGGTCTCGATCAGCGTGTGGTAATCATATCGTATCGGAGAGGAATGATATCTGTTCCTCCCGATACAGACAAAAGATGAATCGTTACGTGGAAGAAATGCAGGAACAAGGCCCCATAATACCTCAGGAATTCTTCTCACGCTGTAATTCCTCATTTCTGATTATGATAATCTCTTCTTTAAATCCTGGCAAGGTATTGGTAATAAGTCCCCGGATGAGTTCGTAATCAACGTTGAAATAGCCGTGAGCAATAACATCCCGAAGCCCAGTTATCCGTTTCCATGCAACAATCGGATAACTAACCTTGAGATCTTCGGATAATTTCTTTGTTGCCTCACCAATGACTTCAAAATTTCGGATAACTCCATCTTTTCGTCTCCGATCCCTGTTACACTCACCAAAGGATATGCCGGTGACATCCTCCTCTGCTTACGATTGCCAGGAACTATATCGTCGGGATTCCGGAGTTAAGCCCGGGGCATAGACAATCTGCGCTTACAATAAAAGGTTTGAATCGGGGTTTCAGGTGTCCGGTATCACCCGGTCAACCTTTTCCGGATACCTCTTCGGGATAACAGGTGCATCCAGGTACTGTTCAAAGGTTTTTTGCCCTGTTTGAAATGGAACTGTACATCAACATCACTTTCAGTTCGTTCTTCTCCCCGAGCATATGAACCAAAAATACAGATTGATGCAATTTTGAACCGTTCTTTCAGGATTGGTTCATGTTGCCGTAGGAATGCTAATACGTCCATCTTCCTAGAGCGGTATTGATCCGTTCATCTTCAGGCAATACGGTTTTCTTACACCCTCATTCCCGACTCGTAATCGATCATCTTCTGCAACTCCCGGATCCCCCCGGATACAGTTGCCCGATCCCTCCACGAGTTCGTGGCTGCGGTCTTGTTCCAGTTGTAGGAACTCCCGTTCGAGAGCCGTGCCTCCATGATATCCCCGGAAAACCCGGTCTTCACCGTCCCGATGGCGTATTCTCCATTCTTCGGTGTCACGGCGAGCTGGTACCCGAGTTTTGCCGGGGTGGTGTTCGAGGACGAGATCTCCCGAACTTCTCCTTTGGCAGATACCTTGCCGGAGTTGAAGTTCACGAGGTTTCCCTCTGTCCTGACCACGTTTGCAAATGAAGGGTATAGTGCATAGGGATATTCGGCGAAGACAAACATGATGAGCGTAACTCCCCGGGAGTAGTTGCCCGCCACATCGAGGGTATACGACTCGTCCCCGAGGAGATGGGATCCTTCGCTCCCTGCGTACGTCATGAC
>JAJRBL010000152.1 GCA_028679485.1 Methanospirillum sp.
TCTCTTTCGTACTTGCAGAGACCTCCTCAGTACTGGCATTTGCCTCTTCGGCATTGGCGGTGAGTTCGGCAATCTGCTGGTGAATGACCTGGATTGCATCTGATACGCAGGTACCGCTGTTGTTGAGGGCATTCCTGAAGTTATCAAAATCGCCCATCACCTCGGCCCCGGAATAATACCTGGTAGAGAAGTTTCCCTCTGAAAATTCATTAACAATTCTCATGGCTTCTTTCAGGGGAGTTACGAATGCATCGATAAGATCATTAATCCGCCCGAGCATCACCCCGAATTCACCGTCATATCGTTCTGCATCGATCTTTGCCTTCAGGTTTCCTCTCCTGACTTCGTCTGCAATCTCGAGGATGGCAGTATTGGCACTCCTTGCCTTCTCAAGGGTTCTCGTAATCTCCCCGGTCTGTCTCTCAAGGTTATTGGTCATTTGATCAAACGAAGAACTGATATGGCTTATCTCGTCGGTCCCCGACATATCGATCCTGAAAGCGAGGTTTCCTCTCCCTACCTCGTCCATGCCTGAGAGAAGAACCCCGAATCTCCGGGTAAGACTACGTATGATAAGCCAGGAGAAGAGGAGGAGGATAACCGCACAGATAAGCGTGATGAGTATAGTTGCCACCAGAACCTGGATGTACAGGGAGTTTGAATCGGAATAATACTGGTACGCGGTCTGGTTGTTCAGTTCCACGAGAGCCTGTATCTCTTTCATCGCTTCAACACGCTTTGAGCCTGCTTGTGCGTCTCTCAGGGCCGCAGCCTCTTCCATCTTCCCCTCCAGGGTAAGCGAGTTCACCCTCCCGACGATATCGAAGTACTCAGATGAACGTTGCTTCAGCCTGTCGACGGTCTCCTTTTCTGCTGTATCCATGGGAATTAATTCATACGCTGCTATCTTCTGGTTGAAAAGAACCATATTCGGCCCCATGTTATTCTTTATCATCTGTTCTTTCTTGGAGAGGTTCTGTTCCAGCGAGAACTTGTATCCCTCAATAGCATAACTGAGCATGTCATTGTAAGCCTGGATGGCCAGCATGGAATGGGAGTACTTATTCGTGTACAACTGGTTGAGTTGTGAATTGATCCTGTCGGTGCTGTAGATGCCGACTGCCCCGACAAGAACAATTGCTATGATTCCAATAACAACCAGTACCAGCAGTTTCCTGCTCATTTTCAGATTATCCAGGGAGATCATGTTCTTTTTACCACTCCTTTGATATAATCCATTTACTGATAAGATATATAAATTACATGCTGAGAAATGGCGTAAATCCAGTCTCTGATATATTAATACGGTAACCTGTGTGCATGGATTATTGATATGAGTTAAATAACCAGACTTTTTTTCACGAAATCGTCTGGTTTTCTGGCAGCAGGAAACATGCGTGAATATACATCTGCATCCGTGCATGCCTCCTGATTCTTGTAGAGAGATCATTACCCGGGTGATCTGAAAATACAAACCGTAGATATTTATATCATTTTAACGGGATCTCTTTTATTGCTTCGATTAGATGATGTCCGTAACCTTCCGGGAAGATTCAGGTTACGAACAGTTTTGACCGTCTCAATCGTTTTTATCCTCGTCGTAGCCATAGGCGTAACCGGCATCCTTGCATTCCTTCATTGCCAGTATGCAGTCAACGACCTTACCGGCCAGTTGCAGAATGAAATATCAAGCCGCATTGAAGAACATCTGGATACCTACCTGGCAATTCCCCACGAGGTAAACAGGTTATGCCAGGACAGTATCAGTCTCGGCGAGATATCTGTCCATGATAACGAAGGCCTGAAGAGGCATTTCCTGGAGTTATCATACCGGTACGACACCATCGAAGCGATCTGCTATGCCAATGAACAGGATGGGAATTATACCATCATCTCAACGGTTGGAGCAGCAGGGGTGGCTAACGGTACTGACCGTTATTATGGATTATCAGGTACAGCGACCAATTATTCCTTTATTGAATACCTGATGGATAGAAACGGCCGGATCCTGCATGAGACCTTCTCGAAGCCGGGTTACGATCCGAGGATGAGACCCTGGTATCGAAAAGCCGTGGAGACCGGAGGTACTTCCTGGACACCTGTCTACGTCTGGCTTGAAGGGGTTGTCAGTCAGGATGCCGTTGTCCCGGTTTATTCAAAAGAGAAGAACCTGACCGGTGTCCTGGATACCTCGATAACCCTGGCCGGTATCAGCGATTTTCTTCAGAATCTCAGGATATCCCGGAACGGGCAGGCGTTCATCATGGAGAAGAACGGGGATATCATCGCTTCTTCAGTTATAAGGGAACCATATATCCGGGAAAACGGGGAGATTCAAAGGATATCCGCACGGGCGTGCAACAATACCCCAATCAGGGAGGCAGCAGGAATCCTCCTCGGGAACGGGAGCCAGACAGAAGGAATCTCATTCAGGCAGGAGTTCCGGTTTGACCTTGGAGGAGAGAGGCAGCTGGCCCAGGTGACCCCGTACCGGGATGCATTCGGCATTGACTGGCTCATCATCGTTATCATTCCTGAATCTGATCTCATGGAAGGAATCACGAGAAATACTGCCATAACGGTACTCCTGATCATCTGCCTGGTGATCGTGACCTGTATCCTTTGTATCCTTCTGGCAAGATGGATAACAGATCCGATAGTATCCATGAACCGTTCTGCCCGGGCACTCGCCAGGGGCAACTGGTCGGGTTTCGAGGAACTTAACCGGTATGATGAACTCGGAGAACTCTCCCATTCGTTCAGACTCATGGCAGACCAGTTGCGTGAATCGTTTTTCTCGTTGAAATCAAGCGAAGAACGATACATGAGTCTCTTCCAGTCATCCGCAGATGCCATCCTTCTCTTTGACAGGATGAGGCTTGTCAGCAGCAACCGGGCAGCAGAGGAGATGTTCAGTATCAGGGAAGATGACCGGGGGAAGGACCTGCATGAGCTTTTCGGGGAGATAGGAGAAGAGATCAGGGAGATCATACAGGTATCTGATCTACCTGAAGGGGGATTCGGGGAGAATTCTGTCTCCCGCCATGTCGACGGGAGGGAGCAGTACTTGAACATCCGGGTGACCAGGCTTCCATCTGATGTAACTTCTCTGATCCTGGTCCAAATCAGGGATATTACCGATGAACGACGGGCAATCATGGCGGTTGCTGAAAAAGAAGCTCTTAAGGAATCATTCGCCCGGATAAAGAGGATTCTCCAGTTTCTTCCGGATCCCACCCTGGTTATCGATGCAACCGGGCATGTCCTCTTCTGGAACCAGGCACTGGAAGAGATGACCGGGATAAAGGCGGAAGATATGATCGGAGAGGGAGAATTGGCGTACTCACTGGCATTCTTTTCGCAAAAGCAGCCACTTCTTATCGACCTTGCACTGGATCCCGGTCTTCCCGCTGACCGGTTTCCAGCGGTGTTTACGAGATCCGGTGGGATTTTGGTATCAGACGAGTGGATCGAGGTGGCAGGAGAGATGAAGTACCTTTCTGCTATCGCCGGAAGGATAATCGGCAACAACGGAGAGGTTACCGGGGCAATCGAGACTATCCGGGACAGCACCCGGAAAAAGGCCGGAGAAGATGCACTCATCATGGCAAACAGGAAACTTTCCCTCCTCTCCAGCATCACCAGGCACGATATCATGAACAAGATCATGATCACCAAGGGATTCCTCTTCTTCCTTGATGAGACAGAGTTAAACCAGGAACAAAAAGAGCATGTCGCAACGATATGGCAGACCATGGCCGAGATCGAACGTTTCATCGAGTTTACCCGGACGTACCAGGAACTTGGCCTCAAACTCCCTGCCTGGCAGGATGTCAGAGAGATATTCGCCAGGGTAGCCCGGGGATTGTCCGGGGATGTCAGGATAGAGATAAACCTGACCGGTGTAGAGATACTTGCAGATCCCCTCTTCGAGAAGGTCTGTTACAATCTCCTGGAGAATGCAGTACGGCACGGTAAAGACCTCACCAGGATAGAGATCTCGGTACAGGATACCCGTGACGGGATCCGGATAACGGTCGAAGATGACGGCGGCGGTGTCTCCGATGACGAGAAGGAACTGATCTTCGAGAGGGGATATGGCAGTAATACCGGCTTCGGGTTGTTCCTCGCCAGGGAGATCCTCTCCCTTTCAGGTATCACCATCAGGGAGACCGGGAAGTATGGAGAGTTCTGCAGGTTCGAGATCGATGTTCCCCGGGGTAAATTCCGCAGGGAAGAACCCGGTGCCTGAAAGACTCACCAGCTCGTGAGACTCTCGTTTTAACCGGCCATACATATCTTTAATTACTTGGAGAAGGTTTTCCTACAGTAACAGACCGGAGGGATGATGAGTTTTTCAGAACTGGTGGATATAACCCAACTTCAGGAATTATGCCAGTCTTTTACCGATATTACCGGTGCAGCTACGGCAATTCTGGATCTTGACGGTACTATCCTCTCCGCTACCGGATGGAGGGATATCTGCACCAGGTTTCACCGGGTACACCCGGAAACTGCAAAAAGATGCCTGGAAAGTGACACCATCCTTGCCGGCAGGCTTCGTGAGAGATCAGATTACAGCCTGTACAAATGCAGAAACGGTATCTATGATGCTGCAGTACCGATAATGATCAACGACACCCACGTGGCAAACTTTTTTTCCGGCCAGTTTTTCCTTGAGAAGCCTGACCTGGAGTATTTCAGGAGACAGGCCGAAGAGTTCGGCTTTGATACCCCGGAGTACCTGAAAGCCCTCTCAGAGATCCCGGTATACTCCTCCGGACAGGTCATCGCTATCATGGATTTCTTCTCGCGGCTTGCCCGGATCATGGGAGAGATGGGTTTAAACCGGAGACAACTGGAAGATATCAATGCAGAACTGAAAAGACACCAGGAGCATCTCGTGGATCTCGTCAGGGAACGGACAAGTGATCTCAACAAGGCTGAGGAGATTGCCCGTATCGGAAGCTGGAAGTGGGATCTTGCAACTGGTCACTTCACCTGGTCA
>JAJRBL010000153.1 GCA_028679485.1 Methanospirillum sp.
CATCATCATCTTCCGATATGGCTTTTGGAGATAACTCCCCCGGACCATATAGACCTTGCATTCCATACCAAAGAGCTGGGTTGCAAAGGCTAGCGAGGAGCCCCACTGTCCTGCCCCGGTCTCCGTAGCAATCCGTTCTATGCCTTCCTTCATATTGTAATATGCCTGGGCAATCGCGGTATTTGGTTTGTGGGATCCCGGCGGGCTGACTCCTTCGTACTTGTAATAGATTTTTGCAGGCGTTTTCAGAATTTTTTCAAGCCGGAATGCACGATACAGTGGAGAAGGTCTCCAAAGCGTGAGAATATCCCGCACTTCAGCAGGAATATCGATATACCGATCCTGGCACATCTCCTGCCTGATTAACTCCCTGGGAAAGATTGCTTCCAGGTCTGCCGGAACCACCGGTTTTTTTGTCTGGGGATGCATCGGAGGATCAAGCGGCGTTTTCAGATCCGCCTGGATATTATACCATTTTTTAGGGATCTCATTCTCATCAAGCAGAATCTTTGTATCCATGTTCATTATGGTATATCGACAGACATATTTATACATTATTGAGCAACTATCTCCACCCGGAGAACAATAAGAAATATCCAAAAATACCAGGATCAGGCCTTTATCCAGATGTACACGAACCAGACAAAGGTGATGAGAAGGGGCCAGAGCACTGACCATCCGATAAACAGGAAGATTACCGCGGTAAGCAGGAATGAAACCACACTTACCAGTTTACCGATCATGCTGTCCCCGAGCAGGAAAAAACCTGCCAGGCATCCACCGAGGTACGTCAGGATAAAAGTAGCATTCGGAACCGTGATGAGTACATCAAGCGGGATGATACCCGTGAGGTAGACCAGGAGAATAAGCAGGAAGCAGGCCAGAAGAAAAAAGAGTGCTCCGACCGGAGTAAAATACCGCGAATGAAGCAGGCCGAGTAATGCAGGTGCATACCCATCCCTGGAGAGGGTATACGAAAGCCGGGCAGCGGCACCGGTGTATGCAATTGCCGGTGCCGTGGTAATAAACAGGGTAATACCACCTGCTATTATCGTTCCGTATGATCCGAAAGAGAGACGGATCAGATGGATGAGAGATACCTCTGAAATGCCAGGCCCATAACTATGGGTTCCGATGACGACGTACGCCGTGGCGATATAGAGCAGACTGATGATAACCGAGGCTATAATCGTCCCTTTTACAACATCACGTGATGGATTCTCAAACTCCTCGGTAAGATGAGATATCGCCTCCCATCCGAGAAAGCACCAGAAGATCAATGTTGCAGACTGCCCGATACTTACCAGGCCAAAGGGTGCAAACGGAACGAAATTCTCCGGTTTAATCGCAGAAAGGCTCCCGAAGATAGCTCCAATGAGAATGATCACGGTAGCAACAACAACCGCCATCTGTACCCTTCCGGTAAGCCGCATACCGATAAAATTCGTGGCAAAACTTGCCATCAGGATACAGAACGTGATCGCTATCCGCCCGGATTCACCCAGACCGAAGGCTGATGCCGTGTATCCTGCCCCGGTCAGGGCAATTACCGGAACAGCCACCACCGATGAGAGGAGAAAAAACCACCCGACAAGTGAACCAATCTTCGGATTAAAGGCTTGAGCGACAAAATGAGAGACACCTCCTGCATGGGGAAACCTGACCGATAAAAAACCCATCGTCAGTGCCATGGGGATAGCAAGAATACTCATGAGAGCCCAGGCAAGAAGTGAAGCAGGTCCTGCAATATCTGCTGTAAGACCGGGAAGAAGGAGGATACCGGAACCCAGGACTGAACTGATATACAATGCTATTATCTGCCTGAGAGAGAGCGATGCGGTTCGGGGTATAGAAGGTTCCACGGTATCACGATAGGTTTAACGATACTGCTGACAGAACCATACTCTTTGCTGCATGAAATCAAATAGTTATCCAGAAAAAGAGTGGTATTCAGGAGTTAAGCCGGGACATTGCTTCGTTAATCCGGGCTGCAATCAGTGAAAGATCACCGATAATACTAGAGACCTGGTTTAATGCAGAAGATGATTCTTCAGATGCCGATGCAGAACTGATTGCTTCCTGTGCCGTGTCATTGGAAAGGCTCCGTACCTCGGATACACTTGCCGTTATCTCTTCTACTGCCGCCGCTTCTTCTTCGGTCAGGCTGACAACCTCGGTCATATGCTGTGATATCGATTCCACCTGTTCTGCAATGGAATGGAAAAATCCGATGGTATCAGAGATCGCTGATGAACCTTTTGAAACCTCGGAATTGGCCTGGTTCATTGCTGCAGCGGCCCGTTCTGACTGCTGCTGGAGTGAGAGAATTATCTTTGCAATATTCTCTGCTGATCCCTGTGACTCCTGGGCAAGGGTCTTTACCTCGTTGGCGACGACAGCAAAACCCATTCCTGCATCTCCTGCCCTGGCAGCCTCAATTGCAGCATTTAATGCCAGGAGATTAGTCTGATCGGCGATATCTCCGATTATATCCACGATTTTTCCTATTTCATTCATCTGGTCCCTGATCTCAGATATGATGGTACCCACGTCGCTTACCGCCCCGTTGATGGCCTGAATACCGGTCTCTGCCACTGCCGCCTGTTCCACCCCTTTAGAAGAGGTCATATTGGCCTCCTGTGATAACCGGTTAACAGAATCAACCTTGGTTGCAACAGAAGTAACGGAGATGTTCAGTTCCTCCATGGCAGTCAGGACCTGCTCTACCGATTTAACACTTGCATCCGCATTCGCACTTACCATAGAGGAACTCTGGGCGATCGATGAGGCCCCGGCTGTTATCTCTTCCACACTTGCAGCAGCCTCCTCCGACGAGGCACTCAATGCACTCACCTGCTCTGAAACTTTTGTTATTGCCTCGGAAAGTTCCTTTCCGATGGTATTAAGCCCCTCTTTCAGAGCCATAAGGTCACCTTTCGCCATCACCTGCTCTTCAAACCGGGCGGAGAATTTCGCCTGGGCAAAGAGATCAGCCACACGCAGTGCTTCATTAAGCGGTGTCATGATGGCGTCAAGCATGTTATTTATACCAACGATAACCTCACGGTAAGCACCTACAAACCTGGTTGTATCCCCCCGTTTCTTCAGGTTTCCTTCTTCAGCTCCGGTGATCAGGAAACCTACTTCGCCGAGGATATCCTTGAGTGAACCGATCAACTGGTTAAAGGCTGGAGATATCTCGTCCTGATCATCCCGGGGAGGAACAGAGAGGGAGAGATCACCTGACGCAACCTGCTTCATGCCTGCAAGAATTATATGCTGCAGGTCGTCTGCGAATTTGTCCATCGCAACTGCAAGATCACCGATCTCGTCCTTTCTCTGCAGAC
>JAJRBL010000154.1 GCA_028679485.1 Methanospirillum sp.
GCAAATACAATCACCGGAAGCGGTTTTGGAATCTATGCAAAGGGCAGTGATGCTGTCATACATAAGAATATCGTCACCTCTAATGGAGTGGGTATTTTTGCCGACAACAACTCTGCGATTATTTCAGGCAATCATGCAACCGGAAATTTCATGGGAATACGGTCTAGGGGAGAGGAGAATCAGATTCTCACCAATACGGTTGCCAATAATCTGGATACGGGGATATATGTACAAGGGAATGGCACCATAATTAACGAAAATATTGTCTCTAACAATACCAACAATGGGATAGCCATCCAGGATTCTGACAACCGGGTGAGTATAACCGGCAATACTATCACAAACAACACCGGGACCGGATTATATATCACCGATAATGGTGGTGATGGTGATGGCGTGATTTACAACAACTACTTTGCGAACGACCAGAACGTCTGTGCCACGACCTCGTCAGCCAGCCTCTATGACTGGACGATTCCATCCGGCCCGACGAAGGGGACCAACCTCATGGGCGGACCGTACCTCGCCGGGAACTACTGGAGCAACCCCTCCGGGACCGGCTGGTCTGACCAGCAAAATGCCACAACAACCGGGTATTCTCTTACCCCCTACGAGATTGTAACCGGAGTGAATGACACTGCTCCGCTGGTCGGGGTGATCCCAAGTCCGGGCGGAGGAGGATTCGGCGGTTCAGAATCCGTCTGGGAGGAAGATACGGAGGATGAGATCGTGAACAACTCCACGGGCAGTCCTCCGGACGAAGAGGCGAACCTCTCCTCGCTCCTTCCCATCCACATCATCCTCACCGGGGCATCGTTCGCCTCGCCGGGAACACCCGGAACCACCGGAACGATCGCCCTCACCCTCCGGAACACCGGGACAACCGTTCTTCCCCCGCAGGCCCGGATCAGCCTGACCCCGGAGAATGTACTCGCCCGAACCGTCGGTGAACTGAACACGACCTCCCGGCCAGGGGGGGAGTTCGTAACCTCGTTCCCACTCAAGATCCCGAAAAACCCGGGAGAATACCTCTTCGTCTTCCAGCCAGAGGAGGTGACGACGAATGTTACGTCAGGCGAACCGATCCGGGTGACTGCCGGGTACCTGAACCGGTTCACCGTGACCATTCCGCCCTCCGGTGACGCGGGGGTGGGGGTATCGTGAGTGCCAAATCTCATGGAAATCTCCTCAAATCCTTAAATGTCCTATTTCGTGGTGGTTTATCCCCCTGAACAGGAAACTAATTAACATCACGGGGGGAGGTACTATAATCCGGCAGATGTCGACCCTACATAAAGGGCATGGAAGTGGTAACCCCTTCCATTAGTTATATATCAGATATCTGCATCAGGACTATTACTGGCAATAGAAATAGGTGGGGTGTAGAGTGACGAAGTGGATCTTTTTAGCAGCCGTATTTATTATGGCTGTATTGTTATCTGTGGCAGTTGCGGATAGGCTGCCTTCGCAGGTTCCCGAGAACCAGAAGATCTCGATCTCGACGATAATCGACGTGGTGGGGTTTGTATCAGAGAAGACGAGCATGTCCTGGACGATCGATGACTCCGAGCTTGACGTATCGACATCGACATTGGGATCAGACTCAACCAGTCTTGTACTGACAACCGCAGAACAAAAGGCTCTGGCCTCGGCAGCGGCGAGTATGTACGGACTGACATACGAGACAGGCACGGGAAGTTCTGGGGTTATCCTGGGCTCGTTACAGGTTCCTGACGAGGTGCTTGATGATCTTGCATTCCCGAACATTGATTCGTCAGATCCCTGGTGGGGACTTTCCTGGCAGGATATCCTTGACCAGCTGAGTGAGTTGTCGTATACCTCTGATTCGGATACCGTATACTCGGGCATCCATGACGGCCGTCTCTATCCGGGAGAATCCATCGCGATCATCACGTTCTCTGACAGTATCATGACGAACGGCGGTCATCTCATGCTCAACAAGGATGTCGGCTTTGACTCGGGCAATAAAGGAAAAGGTCTGAACAACCTTGAGAGCGAGAAGGTTCTCTCGTATGAGAGCATCGACGGTTCGTTCCTCGTGGGCAGCGAGGAATGGAGTCTTGATGTTGCTGGAAACTACAAGGATACCGGAGACTCTATCCGGTGTGTCTTTGCCTCCGCCTCCGACAGTGTCATCCCTGCCTTCTGCAACGCCGTGAAGGCAAAGAGCGAACTCATCAACTTCAACAGCGGCCAGGTCTCGACGAAAGGTGGTCTTCGTGCAGTAGCAGCAACCGGCGATGTTCCGGCAGGTCTCTTCTACCAGATAGCGGTAACCCCGCTCTCCAACTCAGGCTCCGGATATGCCGAGGGAACGGTGAAGACCCAGTTTGCTGGTTCGATCATGGAGGCACGCGGAACGAATGATGAACCTGCAGCGACCAACCAATGGTCAGACAAGACCACGGTCTCCGGTGGAATCAAGAACTTCCAGAAGACATTCGGCTATGAATCAGGGGTTTCCGTATAATCCGGATACCTGTCCTTTTTTCCGGATATCTGAAAAACACGAGATGTTTTAAATCCCCGGATTACTAAAAAATCCAAAACCAGTTATACCTGTGGGATCACGATAAATCCGGGGACGAGGTTTTTATTGTTCTGTAATAACGGTGCTTTTGGGATATCATGAACAAACGAGACGACACGACGTTTTCCCTCATATCTGATCATCTTGATAGTGGCCTCTATCGGGAACCGTGAACCGTCTTTTCTTACTCCTTCGAGTCGTATCATCGTGTCGCCGGTTGTCTCCAGCAGATGAACGATCTCGTCGTAGTTCTCCCTGTACTGTTCCCCGGTGATATCAAAACAGGTCTGTTCCAGGAGTTCTTCTTTCGAATATCCAAACATCCTGCATGCAGCTTCATTTCCGTCAAGTATCCGTCCCTCTATCTCCCTTATAAGGATCGCCTCGTTGCTCACTTCGAATAAGGTCCGGTACAGATCCTCCTGTTCAGTAAGTTTCTGTTCGGTTGTCTTCCTCTTGGTAATATCACGGGAGATGATCATAACCGAGATAATCGTCCCGTCCTCAGAACGAAGGGGGGCAATATTACTCTCAATCCAGGTATCCTGACCGCCAAATTTTACCTGCCTGGTTACCATGAGAGATTCTCCGGTTGTGATAACCAGTTTCACGCTTTTATTCATTCCATTTGCAATGGTTTCAGGGAATAGTTCGTGAAGTGTTTTTCCGATCAGTTCTTCCGGGGTGGTACTGAGTTTTGCTGATGCATACCCGTTCGTATACCTGATTACACCTGACAGATCGATGATAACGATGATATCGTGTGCGGAGTCTGCAAGGATACGGTACATCTGTTCCCGTTCGCAGAGTTTTGTGAGTGTCTCCATCTCTCTCGTGATATCATAAACGATGGCTTCAAGAAACACGGGTTCTCCCTTGTCATCCCGCACAAGGGTGTTGTTAAACCTGATCCACCGTGTTTGCCCGTCCCTGTGAATAACAGGTAATTTAACCAGTTGGGGAACATCTCCTGATATTATTCCGTTCCAGAGTTGATCCAGGTAGTTTTTCCAGTCGGGATGAATGATTTCAAAGATCAGTCTGGGATTTGCACACATTTCTTCGGGAGTATACCCGATTGTCGATGTGCTGCCAGGACTGACATAGATGAACGCTCCCTCCGGAAGGCTCATCCTGAATATGATCCCCTGGATTCCTTCGGCAAGATTCCGTAAGAGGTTTTCACTCTCCCGGACCTGTCTCTGTGCCCTGCAGGAGAGGATACTGAGGACCGTTACATGGATAAGTTCCGCAAAAAAAGATTTGGCGTCTATTCCTTTATTCAGGTAGTACGATACCCCGGCCTGGATGGCAAGTACTACGATCTCTTCCCTGCTTCGTCCGGTAACCATGATAAACGGAAATTCCTTATCGAGATCCCGTACCATGCGGAGGAGATCCAGTCCGGTGATCCCGGGCATATCGTGGTCAGATATGATTGCATCATATGTTCCCGAGGTAAATGCCTCGAAGGCATCATCTGCCTCGGAAAAACAGATGACGGTGAACCTGCTGTCAGATTCAAAGAAAGCAGTTGCCAGGGCAAGCATAGTGGGATCGTCATCTACATAGAGGATACGATATGGTTCGGAAGATCCCCCTGAGATCATTAATCAATGACGTATGGACCGGGTGGATATATTCTTTTTTATTATGGCGTTCAGAA
>JAJRBL010000155.1 GCA_028679485.1 Methanospirillum sp.
ACCGCTCCGAGACCGGCAATTGTTCCCGATATCATGGAGAGTGAACTTGGTTTGCCATAATACCAGGAGACGAACAGGTATGAGAAGGTTCCTGCAGCTGCAGAGATGTTCGTTACCACGAAGGCATTGATTGCAATGCTGTTTACCGCGAGTGCCGATCCGGCATTAAACCCAAACCATCCGAACCAGAGTATTGCCCCGCCAAGAAGGGTTATGGGTATGTTGTACGGAGAAAGGGAGTACTCCCCGAAACCCCGTCGTTTTCCGATGACAAAGGCAAGTGCAAGGGCAGAGAATCCGGCACAGATATGCACCACAATTCCCCCGGCAAAATCGATGACACCCATCTTCTGTGCCCATCCTCCTCCCCATACCCAGTGTGCAACGGGATCGTAGATGAGTGTCGACCATATGAGAGCAAAGATAAGAAAAGATGAGAGTCTGATACGTTCGGCGACAGCAGATGTGACAATTGCAAGCGTTATGGCAGCAAAAGCCATCTGGAACATCATGAATACCATCTCCGGCAGTTTCTCCCCGTCAAGAGAGACATGCATGAGGGCTATCTTCTCCGGGCTGCCGATAATTCCCAGGATATCAGGTCCGAAGGAGAGGGTATACCCGAAAAAGTACCATTGGAGCGATATTAACGCAAAAGAGATGAACGAAAGGGTGATCATGGAGATTATGTTCTTCCTGTGGACCAGCCCGGCATAAAAGAAACCAACCCCGAATGTCATGAAGATGACCAGGGTAGTGCAAATCAGGACAAATGCTGTATCAACAACCTGCATAATATTTCACCCGGAAGTATCGGCGCCAGTATAGATAACCTCCAAAGATAGAAAGAAGGTCACTTCTACCATATTTATAATTTCCTTAATTCTTCTTGCAGTATCCCCGGATATTCCCGTAGTGTTCCCTGCCTGGTATTTTTGTCCCCCTGGCGCAGAATCTCCGGTGCAGCCGGGGGTGAAAAGAGAAAGATGCCGGATTACAGGATCCTGCCGGAATCCTTACAGGGATAATCTGTCTCGAAAACGATTACTCCGAAGATGTATGCCGAAGAGTTTTCTCCTGCCGAAACCGGTGATTTTTCGATCAGGACTTCGCCGGTCGTACCGTCGGGACGGAAAAAGTCCCTGAGGGTATGTTCATGCACGGCTCCCTCTTTTTTTGCCAGTTCTTCATTTCCCTGGAGGAATTCTTCCGCCATACCCGGGGGGAGTACTTCTGTTGCATGTTTTCCGGAGACTGAATCGGGATCAACCTTAATTAGGTCGCAGAATGTATTGTTGACCATGAAGAAGACCCCGTCGGTTCCGATGATAAACAGGGGGTGGGGGAAATTCTTCATGAGCCGTTTTATCAGGGTGACCTGGAGTGACTGGGCTTCTTCCTGTTCCTTCCACCTGGTCATGTCGGTGACCAGGGTATAGCACCTGACCCGGTCTTCAAAGGAGACCTGGGTTATTCGTATGGAGAGATAGATTGCGGTTCCATCCTTTTTCCTCCCCCAGAACCGGACTTCTTTCATGGATCCCCTGTCATGCTGTGCCTCGGCCATTGTCTTCAGGTACCGCATTTTTTCTTCGGGAAAGGCGATATCCCCCGGATGGAGTTTCATGATCTCCCCGGGTGAATATCCGACGATCTCGCAGAGACGCTGATTAAAAAAGGTTATCTGCTTCTCCTCCATCACCACAAGACCGTCCGAGAGATGATCGGCGACACTCCTGAAGAATTCTTCGCTTTTTTTAACCGTTGCAAGGGCTTCCTTTTCAACGGTGATATCCTCAAGGATGATGGTGGTTCCATTGGTTCCGTCTTCAAAGACAGTGGGAATAATTTTTGCCCGGAAATGCTGGTCTGTCTCTCCTGTCTTCATCAGTTCGTAACTCTCCTCCTTCTGCAGGACTGCTTCTGCGAGATCTGACAAAAAACCAAAAGCCTGCTGGTCCAGTCCGGGAATCCGGGTCAGTTCCCTTTGAAGGATCTCTTCTCCGGGAAGACCGAGCAGGTTGAAGAAGGGTTCGTTTCCCTGTATAATCCGCTGGTCACGGTCCAGGACTAAGACGAGGTCAGTCGTGTAGGAAAGGAGGGCAGAGAGGGGGATTCGCGAAGAGAGCGTAAACACCTTGGCCATACCGAATGTCCGGAGATCCACGTATCCTGCTGCGTGCAGGATGTCGAGGTAACGGCCGGTAGAATGTTTATTTTTACCCAGGGCAGATGCGATCTCCGTGACACTCATCCCCTGGGGATGCGTTCTGAGAAGATCCTTGATGCGGGCAAGTTCCTCGGCCAGCTGGTGCATGTATAGGTATTGGTATCCGGTACAGTTATAAGTTACTACATTATGTCACCGATATTTGAATCAATTATATGTTACAAATAAACAGAAACTTTATATGGGGTCGTGTTGCATGAGAATGTACACAACGAAACCGTGGATTTGATGGAAGTATGGAAAAAAAACGTGAATCTTTCATAAGAAACCGGATTTCTCCTGTTTTCTCGCGTACAGCCGGATTGCTTATCATTGGATTATGCCTGGTACTCATCTGTGCCCAGCCGGTGCTTGCAGGGACAAAGTACCTCTCCGGTGAACCTAACCTTACTGCATCCATTTCAGGAATAAACGAGTTCGAACCGGGAAAAACCGTTGAACTTCCGGTCATTATCGAAAATTCAGGCCTTAATAATATAAAAATGGTCCAGTCAGGGATTGTGGATAGGGATGATCTTCCATCCACTGCCAAGATGGTACGGATTTCCCTGCTTCCAGACGGTGCTCCTATCCTTGTAAA
>JAJRBL010000156.1 GCA_028679485.1 Methanospirillum sp.
CCTCCACGGTGTAGGTACCCGGAACATACCGGTCGCGTGAGGATACCTCCAGAACCAGGTTTTTCCCGGGCTCCTTTTTGATCCTGACAACGGCACCGGACTGCTCCATGATCCCGATGGTCATCATGATATAAGGCAGGGAGACGAGGTCTCCGGTGATGGTAATCCTGCTGTCCTGTGCAGCGTATGGGGCTGCAATGAGAAGGGATGAGATAAACTGGCTCGAAATACTTCCCTCGATAGATATCTCACCGCCCGGAAGGCTGCCGCTGATCCGGACCGGAGGACACCCCGGAGTCTGGAGATATCCTATGTCTGTCCCGGCCCTGTTGAGTGTTTCCACCAGCGGCCCAAGCGGTCGTTCCTGCATCCGTCTGCTTCCGGTCAGGATAACCGGGCCGTCTGCAAGCAATGACACTGCAGTGAGAAGGCGCATGGATGTTCCTGAATCCGCGATACTGATCGGGTCGGCCGGAGCGGTGAGACGGCCGCCGCATCCCCTGACCCTGATGCACTTCTCTTCCCAGTCAATCCTGATGCCGAGCTGCATGAGGGCACGTGCGGTCATCCGCGTATCGTCGGCATCAAGTTGTCCGAAGATGACGGATTCGCCGTCTGCAAGGGCGGCTATGATCAGGGCACGATGGGTGTAACTCTTAGACGGGGGAGCGGAACAGGTGAAATCGACCGTCCCGCACCTGCCGGTGGTCACCTGCATAGGCCGTTACCGATACACGAGTAACAACCCAGCGGTTTTACCCGGGTAATCCTGTTCAGTCGTTTCATGGCTTCTCTCCATGCACCTTTACATTCAAGATCGATGAAGAAGACGTACCTTCCCATGCTCCGTTTCGATGGCCGCGATTCGATACGGGTCAGGTTAACCCCGGTCTCCTTGAACGGGGTGAGCAGATCATACAAAAGGCCTGCCCGGTTCTCATCAGGGTCGATTATCAGGCTGCATTTTTCCGGATCACCAATCTCTGGCCACTCCCTGGTTATACAGATGAACCTGGTTATGTTATCCGGATTATTCTCGACATGTGCTGTAATTACCGGTATTCCATGAACCTGTGCCAGATTCTCAGATATTACCGCTCCGGATCCCGGACGGTTCTTCTGGGCAACGGCACTGGCCGCGTTGCTCTCCGTATGGATAACCGGAATACCCAGGAGATCGATGAATCTGCTGCACTGTTCATGGGTCTGGGGATGGGCAAAGAGAACCGAGATCTGATCCTGCGGGAGATCTGATGCAAATGCATGACTTACCGGGATATATGTCTCTGCGGTGATGTATACCGGGTACTGCATCAGGCCATCCATGGTTGCCACAACCCCGCCGGCTTCGCTGTTTTCAAGGGGAACGAGACCAGGAATCCCGGATGAGACCACTTCACGGAAGACCCTTCCGATCGAGGATTCCAGGATGATATCACGGTCAAACATGAGAGCCAGCTCATGGGAAAACGTCCCCTCGGGACCAAGCGTTATCATTGTCATCTGTTCACCATGGCATGAATCAGGAAATCCGTCTCCTCCTGTGCCTGCTGGCAAAAATGGCCGAACCACTCCCGTGAAACAAGAAATTCTGATCTGAAGGCTTTTGTATCGTTATCTGCTATCATCTTTCGTATCTCGTCTGCTGCCTGTCGGCAGGTATCCAGTACCCATGGAACGGATGGATTCATGCAGAGGATATCCGAGTATAACTCCGGATCCTGGGCAAGCACCCTTCCCGCAATCCCGGTCTCAATACGGTACACCGGGCTCATGTACATCTCCGTATCCTCCGGGGAGATCCCGAGGCGTCTCATCGTACCTGCAAGGAGGATAGCCTTGAAATGGGTAAGTCCCTGGATAACAGCCATGATACGGTCGTGTTCCTCCGGGGTGGTCAGGGTTACCCGTGCCCCCTGGCTTTCAAACAGGGAGGTAAAGAGACTGATATCCTCGTCCCGGCACCTGGCCGGGGTAGCGACGATGGTCTGTCCCCTGATGGTGCCTGCCGTGGGGCCAAACATCGGATGCAGCCCGATCACCCGCGATTTTGATCTCAGCATCGCCTGAACCGGCCTGGTCTTCAGTGAGGTCAGATCTGTCAGGATCTGGTCTTCGGAGAGCAGGGAACTGATTGCATCAATGACCGGGATCGTATCCCGGATAGGAACGGATACCATCACGATGTCTGCCTCTCTGGCAATATCCTCCTTTGTAACTTTGGTAGACCTGCCGCATACGAGCACATCATAACCCTCTTCCCTGAATACCCGGGAGAACAGGCTGCCCATGCCTCCGGTTCCGCCGATGATGCCTGCTATCATGTTATTTCTCAATAATCTGCTCTTCTATCGCCATCCCAAAATGGCGACCGCCTGCCTCCAGCTTTCCGAGAATCCGGTCACCCGGGGCCAGGGATGTGACGGAGACTGCAGACCCGTCAGGGCGTACAAGGCGGATCGTCTCTGCATTCTGAAGGATAACAGACAGAAACTTCCCCTCGCATTCTGCCTCGATGAGCAGGAGCGGCCGGTGTTCGATCTTTACCCGTCCGACGGTTGCTTCCCGGCAGGTTCCGTCAGCATGGACGATGCTCACCAGGTCTCCGGATTTCAGGTCCGCAAGGTATGCTGTCTTCATATCCGTGACCTGCAGGTATGCATGGACTCCTCCGGCATTCACCCTGAACGGACGCGGGGCGACGTAAGGATTCTGAAGTGTCTCTGCATGGACAAGGAAAAAACCGGAGGAGGTATTCCCTACCAGCATTCCTTCCCCGCCGGTCATCAGGGAACAGGTATCAACGCATACCCGTTCACCCATTCCTGCCGGCCGGACACGGGTTACGGTGAGTTCATGGAGTTGATACCGGCATGACCCGGTCTGGAGGAGTTTTGCAACGCTCCTTACCAGGTCCGGATCATCGGTCACGAGCATGACCCCTGATACCCCTTTTTCAAGAACCGTCAGCGCCAGTTCTGCCTCTTCGAAGGAGTGAACCGCTGCAATGACCTGCTCTCCGCAGGCAACCAAGTTTTCGAGGGGAATTATTGTCCAGTCCGGAGTATGGACAATAATCCGGCCTGACTTTGCCGCTTCCATTGCTTCTGCCTGGTCTTCCGTGTTCCTGATGGTCAGTTCACGTATATCCTTGCCGGGAACAAGGTCACCATCCGGTGCCACCACCGGGATCCTCCCGAGTTCCCTGACAGGCCCGGCGGAGTCCGCGACAACCCCGCTGGCGCCGGATTCAAGGGCTGCAATAGCGATCTCCTTGTTCCACGGGCGGATATCCACAAACAACTCTTTCATGGTACCTCAGATCTGTCCGGGCTCAGCCAGGTCATGGACAACTTTTGATACATTGGCTACGAACCGTGCCACGTCATCTCTCTGGAATGCATTTCTTCCCATGCAGACCCCGGAGCATCCGGCAATGTTTACGGCATCGTAAATTGAGCGGTAGGTATCAGAATCAGCTCCTTTCTCTCCTCCTGCGATCATTACCGGAATCGAGGAGGCTTTTACAATCCTCGCGAACGAATCGGGATCGCCGGTGTAGTTTGTCTTGACAAGGTCTGCCCCCAGTTCTTCGGCAACCCGGACTGCATGGCCGACATGCCGGGGATCGGTCGGATTGATCCCCTGCCCTCTCGGGTATACCATGGCAAGAAGGGGAATTCCCCACCGGTTGCAGTCGCGGACTACCTGCCCGGCTGCTTCCATCATCCTGGATTCCTGGGCAGCCCCGAGATTGATATGGATGGAGACCGCGTCTGCCCCGAGCGAGACTGCTTCCTCGACGGTGCAGATGAGTACCTTGTCATTCGGATCGGGGTTCATGCTTGTTCCGGCGGAGAGATGAATGATAAGGCCGATATCCCGTCCTTTTCTCCGGTGACCGGTCTTTACAAGCCCTTTATGAAGGATGATTGCATTAGCCCCGCCGTCAGATACCGCTGCAATCGTGTCTGACATATTCAGGAGACCGTCAATCTGTCCGAGGGTCATTCCGTGGTCCATGGGGATAATAACTGATTTGCCGGTATTCCGGTCCATTATCCGTTCGATTCGAATCTGTTTCCCGATCATATCATGCCACCCTTCAGCATCTCGTTTACTTCCCTTGCACTCATGCCTTCATGCACTATCTTTGCACATGCACGGACAAATGCCGCCGGGTTCTGGTGCTGGAATGCATTCCTGCCGATAGAAATGCCACAGGCCCCGCCTTCCATCGAACCTTCGATGAGTTCCAGGGTCGTGAGATCATCGGTCTTTGAACCGCCTGCAACCACGACCGGAACAGGACATCCCCTGGTGACCTCCCTGAAAGAATCAGGATCCCCGGTGTAGTTGGTTTTTACAAGGTCAGCCCCGAGTTCGGCAGCGACCCGTGCTGCAAGCCTGACGTGCTCCACCGCATGCTCGTCAGAGATCTTCCTGCCACGGGGATACATCATGGCAAGAAGCGGCATCCCCCATTCCATGCATTCTATTGCCACTTTCCCAAGATCAGAAAGCATCTTTGCTTCGGAATCAGCCCCGATGTTGACATGGATGGATACGGCATCGGCACCCATCTTCAGGGCGTTCGTAACCGAGTTCACCAGTACTTTTTCATTCGGATCCGGCCCGATTGCAGTCGAAGCCGACAAATGGAGGATGAGACCCACATCGTGTCCACGCTGGCGATGACCATGCAGGGCAAGACCTACATGACCAAGAACCGCATTTGCACCTCCTTCTGCTACTGCATTCACGGCATCAGGAAGATCCCAGAGGCCTTCTATCGGGCCCAGTGATACCCCGTGATCCATGGGGACAATGATCGTTTTTCTTGTGTTACGGTTCATGATTCTTTCAAGTCTGATATCTTTACCTCTCATAACAGATCACTCCAATTCCGGTACGAGTGATCTACTCAGTACCAGAAAAACTGATAAAAACGAAAAAAGAATGCGTCGAAGCCAGAAAAGACCGATCTGATAACCTGATCGGGCAAATGACTACCCGAAGTTCCGCTGCAGACTGGGCCTGCAGATCTTCCCTCCCGGTTTTTTGTCATGATCAGGGGTCTGTCCAAGCAGATATAAATATATCGCAAACGTGCCATGCCATGACATGGCATGCACCGGAACTCAGGCTGATCGTATCAAAAACACGCATACAAAAAAAGGGTATTACTTCTTCGCCTTCTTGATCCTGATGACATCCCCCATTGTGGTAGTCATGCGGGAATGGTGCAGATCGGCAGGCTCAGATGAGGAGTCATCCAGAAGACGGATGCTGAGAATCTTTTCCAGTTTTTTCCGAACCTCATCCTCTGGTTTCAGTTCGCCCTTCTCTATCTTTTTTACGAGGAGCTCTCGCTCCATCATTGCTAGGGCAAGATCTTTCTGGGTCATGCCCACCTTCATCCGTGCATCCCTGATCCTGTCTGGATAATCCTCGACAAGATCTCCTTCCATCCGGTCAAATACATCTCTCGTCCGGTGTACCGGTGCTTTTCCTGCAGCGGGTGAGCCGGATGGTCTCACGGATTGTGCTGCAGACGATCGGGGAGTTCCCTGGACTTCAGTA
Organism: Methanospirillum sp.; assembly: GCA_028679485.1. Classification (GTDB taxonomy): domain Archaea; phylum Halobacteriota; class Methanomicrobia; order Methanomicrobiales; family Methanospirillaceae; genus Methanospirillum. Next base: position 5,584 of record JAJRBL010000156.1, read on the forward strand.
CCATATTTTGCACAGGCATTACACACCGAGAGCTCGGCCCCTTCGATCTTGATCCGTTTCAAAGGGCCTTTGGCTTCTGCGCCGCACATTTCACATTGCATTTTCGCAATCATCATATAGTCACTTACCCCTATATACCTGATGATCAGATGGCAGATACTGCCCGCCCCCCGGATGATATGAAGACACCCGAAGAGTTATACCGCTACCTCGTAGACCGGGTCGCAGGAATGGAATCACAAAACCAGGAACTTAAAGAACAGATCAGGCAGCTTGAGTCTGACAAAAGATACGTGGAAACCCAGAAGATTCGGTACGAGCGGGAAGTCCGGAAGTTAAAGAGTGAAATAGAGCATCTCAAGACACCGCCCCTTATCGTCGGCACGATCACGGATATAATCGATTCAGGACGTGTTGTGGTGCGATCAAGTGCGGGACCCAGGTTTTTGGTCCGGGTTTCACAGTCGGTAAGTCCGGATGCGCTGAAAGCAGGGGTCAGGTGTACCCTGAACCAGCAGTCTCTTGCAATAGTCGAAGTTCTTCCAAGCAGCTACGATTCACAGGTATATGGAATGGAACTCGTGGATGCACCTATGGAGACGTACGAAGATATCGGCGGACTTGAAAAACAGATCATGGAGATCAGGGAGGCAGTTGAACTGCCGATGACCCGTCCCGATCTCTTTGAAAAGATCGGTATTAATCCGCCCAAGGGAGTTCTTCTGTACGGACCTCCCGGAACCGGGAAGACCCTGCTTGCAAAGGCGGTTGCGCATGAGACCCACGCGGTATTCCTTCATACGGTGGGTTCTGAACTCGTCCAGAAATATATCGGCGAGGGAGCCAGGCTTGTCAGGGAGCTCTTTGACCTGGCGAAGGAGAAAGCCCCGTCCATCGTCTTTATCGATGAGATCGATGCCATCGGTGCTTCACGTACCGAAGCCATGACATCGGGGGACCGGGAAGTGCAGAGAACCCTCATGCAGCTCCTTGCAGCAATGGATGGTTTTGAACCGAGGGGGGATGTGAAGATCATCGGGGCGACCAACCGGATTGATATTCTCGATGCAGCACTCCTCCGGCCCGGGAGGTTTGACCGGATTATCGAGATTCCGCTGCCTGATACCGAAGGGAGATATTCAATCCTGAAAGTCCATACACGGTGTATGAATCTTTCAGACGATGTCGACATGATGGAGATAGCGAGGCTAACCGAGGGAAGAAACGGTGCTGACCTCAATGCCATATGCATGGAGGCAGGAATGTTTGCGATCAGGAAGGAGCATCCGAAGGTATCTCATGACGATTTCCTTACTGCTCTCAACAAGTTCAGGTATGACTTCGAGAAGGATCATCGCCTGAGTGCTGCAGGCGTTATGTTCGCCTGAATCCTTTTTTTAGCCCGGATAGCATCCTTCTTTGGATATCTGCAAAAGAAGGATTGGGATCGGTCACCGGATATCCAGAACCTGGAATTCCGGTTCATTACACCAGATCTCAAACGAATAACCGCATTTATTAATCTCTTCATACTCCGCATGTTCCTGGCCAAAAGGATGGTATCGCCGAGAGATCTCCCCGTCCGGGGTTACCCAGTACCAGAATTTCCATGGCCAGGGATTGGTTACCGGAGGCGATTCCCTGTTCAGATACCTCGTTTTTGCTACGGCCAGGGTACAGTATGTACCAGGAGAGATCCCGAAAAACTGGTCTGTCCCATACTTCCTGATAAAATACTTCAGGTCCGATGCCAGGGAGAGGGCTGCTGATAGTGAGTTTACCGGAACTAAGATCCCGACAGAGATCTCGATCGGGTTATAAAACCGTAACGCATGCCAGGCGGTTTCAGATCTCCGGAGTTCCTGGTATATTCTGATGCCAGGTCTGCTGATTATCAGCAGATTCATAAAAAAAATGATGAATCAGCGGTACATCCGCTCTTCCTGGTCATGTTCTTCACCGCCAACCTTGAAGACTGCCTCAAGAAGATCATGGTTCGTCACTTCAAAGGCACTCTTCCTGACGGCAAACATTCCGGCTTCCCTGCAGACGGCCTGGATCTGGGCTCCGGTGAATCCTTCAGTCAGGGCACCGATCTCTCCCAGGTTAACATCCGGGGAGAGGGTCATTTTACGGGTATGGATCTTCAGGATCTCTTCCCTGGCGGAAGAATCTGGCACCGGGATCTCGATTATCCGGTCAAATCTCCCGGGCCGGAGGAGTGCTGCATCGAGCATGTCGACCCGGTTCGTGGCTGCCATAATCCTGACATCACCCCGGTTGTCAAACCCGTCCATCTCGGCAAGGAGTTGCATCAGCGTCCGTTGGACTTCTGCACTCCCGCTCGTCCCGTCATTCGTCCGGGTAGTACCGATGGCGTCAATCTCATCGATGAAGACGATGGACGGTACCCGATCCCGTGCAAGGGTGAAGAGTTCACGTACCATCTGTGCTCCTTCTCCGATGTACTTGTGCACCAGTTCGCTCCCGCTCATCCGGATAAAGGTTGCCTGGGCATTATGCGCAACTGCCTTCGCTAGCAGGGTCTTTCCGGTTCCGGGAGGACCATAAAGGAGGATTCCCTTCGGGGGTTCGACGCCGATGCGTTCAAATACTTCCGGCATTGTCAGGGGGTATTCTACCGCTTCTCGTATCTCTTCAATCTCCCTGGATAATCCGCCGATATATTCAAAGGTAACGGACGGGGACTCATCGAGTTCCATTACCCGTACCCTGGCGTCATACGTCTCTTCAAGAATCTTGACCACCGATAAAGCGTTGTTAACCGCAACTTTGCATCCCGGGTGGATATGAGGGCGCAGCTCATCAGAGATTATGGTTACGTACTCCTGGTTATTACCCATCTGGCGCAGGTATATCTCCCCGTTTTCAAAGATGTCAACCACCGATGCTACAAACAGTGGCATTCTCTTCAGTTGGGAGTTTTCCCGTTTCAGGACTGAGTTCTCCTTCAACAACTCCTCGGAACGGATCGACAGTTCAAGATTCTGGGCCTCCAGCTCCTGGATCCGAATCTGATAATGGATCTCATTTTCGCAGGAGATGCGGGCGAGAGGCTCTTCCATAGTACATAATTATCCAGTGGTTCTACTTATACATGAGTGTGCATGATACTCCATGGACGCGGAATCTCGCGTGGTATCGGAAAAGGACCGTTACTCATTGGTCCAGATCCTATCTCATTCCTTTCCGGAGTGGATCCAAGGACTGGAATCGTTATCGAACCAGGGCATCCTCTTGAGGGAAAGGACATATCAGGGTCTGTACTGGCCTTTGAATACGGGAAGGGATCGACGGTGGGGAGTTATATCCTCTATGCTCTCTCGCGCAACGGGCATGCTCCGGCAGCGATAATCAACCGGGAGGCAGAGACCATCATCGCAGTCGGCGCAATCATGGGGAAAATCCCCATGATAGACCGGATCGGAATTCCGTTATCTGATCTTCCTCCCGGAATAAGAGCTGAAGTTAACGGTTCGACAGGAACCCTGGAGATCGTGGAGTAAAGGGATTTTTATCAGGACTGATACGAGTATTCCATCATATATCTCGGGCCCAGGTACTGATATCCCCAGTCCCTGCAGTACTCTTCCAGTTTTTTGATATCGGTTATCACCTGTTTTTTATAAAGATCGGAGAGATCCTGGTATCTTCTAAACTCCGCGAGAGAATAACTGTCTGACTGCATATTTTTCCAGTATACAGCCTGTTTCAGGCTTGATGCGTACTCCTTCAGGTCGTGGATATATCCCCGGTATTTATTAAAGATGATCTCCTCTTTTGCATTGAGGCCAGGGAAATTTTTATTATCCGGTAGTGACTGATCGAGGTTGTAGGTAGTGGTAATATTCAGCACCAGTTTTTCGAGGGCCAGGGCTTTATTCTGTATCCCCCGTGAATCAAGTGCTTGATCTGATATGCCGATCTCGGAATAGGCAGCTGTCAGCCTGGGGAAGGTGGTCCCGATGAACTGGCGAAGCGGTTCTGATTTCACGGATATAATGGCGGTATCTTCCCGGGCTTCCATGGCAGGCGAGGGAGTATCATCCTGCCCTGAAGAGGATTTCGGTGTGATTGCGGATCCATTGTCTGACAGAGATGAGAGGTCATCGGGAAAGACGCATCCTGCAGAGAGTAAGATAAGGATGAGAAGAACCATCCCAACCAGCAACCCATCCGGTAACATACCCTCGCATATGAGAAACGAGTATATATATTGATCCGGTGTCCCGGGGACTGATGAAGGTATCGTATACTGCCAAACGGTATGATATACGGAAAGTTATTTGCTGCTTTCCTTCTGCAGATTTTGGATAATCTTCGTTTCATTCCGATTGTTCACCGTTTTTCCCCTATGATTCATATTGCTTGCCCTCAAACCTTACTTGGTGGACATTCTTACTATCGTTCTGACCATCATGGGTCTGTGCATGTTCGAGATCATCTGCAGCATCGATAATGCAATAATCAATGCAGAAGTCCTCGGAACAATGCAGAAAAAATACCGGAGATGGTTCCTTTTATGGGGAATGCTGATTGCAGTATTCCTGGTACGCGGTCTTTTGCCTCTCATTCTCGTATGGCTTTCAACGCCTGAACTGACCCCCTGGGAAGCCTTTCCCGCAATGTTCAGTGATAAGCCTGAAATCCGTGAAGCGGTTGAGAGATCTGCCCCCATGCTACTCGTCGGGGGGGGAACATTCCTGCTTTTTCTCTTCTTCCACTGGCTTTTTCTCGAAGAGAAGGAGTTCGGATTACGCGGCGAGAGGTATTTCTTCTCCAAGGGAATCTGGTTTTACGCCGTAATATCTGTTATCCTGGCCGGAATTGTCTGGCTTTCAATCCATGTCAACCCACTCATGGCATTTGGAGCAGTCATAGGTTCAACGGCCTTTTTTATCGTTCACGGGTTCAGGCAGAACGCCGAACTGCAGGAACAGAAACTGATTGGGGGAGATCTCTCCGATATCAGCAAGATCCTCTATCTCGAGGTCATTGACGCCACTTTCTCCATCGACGGCGTGCTCGGAGCCTTTGCCTTTACCATGTCGGTTCCGCTTATCCTTGTAGGCAATGCTCTCGGAGCGATTGCAGTCCGTCAGATCACCGTAGGTAACATCGACCGGATCAGGAAGTACAAATTTTTAAAGAACGGCGCAATGTATTCTATCCTCTGCCTGGGGATTATCATGCTTGTCGACAGTTTCGGCGTACATATACCTGAATTCGTATCCCCGATAATTACATTCGGGGTGGTCGGGTTATTTTTCTTTAAATCAATGCGTCAGGCAGATAAAGGGAATCCCTCTGCATGAATTTTATATTCCGTCGCAGATTTTTGCATGAACAGAAAAGATCTTGGAATAATCGAAAAGTAAAGCCAATCAGTCTAAAACCTACGGATGATGCAGTTCATCTCAATGTTCTGGTAACCAGTCCTGATATACTGGAAAGTTAGCATTATACTATAAACGCCACTTTTAATCTGAATAACACCAATAGTAATGGACACATTTTCCTATCACCCTTAATGGGAGGTTCCTATTGTCCAATACATACAATTCTGATAATATCAAAATCCTGCGGGGTCTGGAACCGGTCCGGGAACGACCGGCGATGTATATCGGGTCTACCGATACAAGGGGTCTTCATCACCTGGTATACGAGGTAGTCGACAACTCCATCGACGAAGCTTTGGCCGGGGTTTGTACACATATCCGTGTTGTTATCTGTAAAGACGGGAGTGTCAGTGTAGAAGACAACGGGCGTGGTATCCCCGTAGATCCCATGAAGGACAATGACAATAAAAGTGCCCTGGAGACGGTGCTGACGGTCCTTCATGCCGGTGGAAAATTCGACAAGAACACCTACCAGGTTTCGGGAGGTCTTCACGGGGTGGGTGTCTCGGTGGTCAATGCCCTGGCAGTCAGCCTTACCGCCACGGTATGGAAGGACGGGTATGAGTACCAGATGCGTTTTTCCCGTGGTCAGCCGCAGACTGAATTAGAAAAGATTGAGGACGATCTGGGCAGTATAAAGGAGCGGTAAATCAGGCTGTACGGAACCCTTCCTGATAATTGTCCCGAGACAAAAGAGGGGTTCCTGGCCAGATACCTTGCCCAGGTCTCCGGAACCCTGATAACCTTCCAGCCTGACGGGAAGATCTTCGAGACCGTTGATTTCGACTATGACATCCTGGCCCACCGGATGCGTGAACTGGCATTCCTCAATCCCGGTATCACCATCTGCATCACTGATGAACGATGCGAAGACCTTGAAGAATGCAACGAGGTTTTCTCATACGAAGGAGGGATCGTCGAGTATGTGAGGTACCTCAACCACGAGGTCCAGCCGGTTCACGAATCAGTCATCTCCTTCGGAAGAAAGGACGAGGAGAACAAGGTCGAGGTTGATATTGCCTTCCAGTATGCAATGAGTTACTCGGAGAAGGTGTTCACCTATGTCAACAGCGTTAACACCAAGGAAGGAGGAACCCATCTCGAAGGCTTCAGGTCTGCCCTGACGAAAGCCATCAACAAGATGGGGAAGGAGAACAAGGTCATCAAGGACCAGGAGCTTTCCCTGAAGGGTGATGATGTCAGGGAAGGACTGACCGCCATCATATCGGTCCGGATGGCAGCCCCCCAGTTCGAAGGGCAGACCAAGATGAAACTGGGAAACAGCGAAGTCAAAGGTATCGTCGACTCGCTGGTCTATGCCTCGCTCTGCGAATACTTCGAAGAACACCCGAAAGACCTCAATGCCATCATTGAAAAAGCCGTTCTTGCGTACCAGGCCAGGGAAGCGGCACGAAAGGCCCGGGAACTTGCCAGGAGAAAGAGTACTCTTGAGTCGGCAGGGCTTCCGGGAAAACTTGCCGACTGCTCGGAGCGTTCTGCCGAGAAGAGCGAGATCTATATCGTGGAAGGAGATTCTGCAGGGGGCAGTGCAAAACAAGGCCGTGACAGAAGGTTCCAGGCAATTCTCCCGCTCCGGGGCAAGATCCTGAACGTCGAGAAGGCCTCGGTGCACAAGATACTGAAGAACCTGGAGATACAGGCACTCATTTCTGCCATAGGAACCGGTGTCGGGGAATCCTTTGATATTGAAAAAGCCCGGTATCATCACATCATCATCATGACCGATGCGGATGTGGACGGTGCCCATATCGATACCCTCCTCATGACCTTCTTC
>JAJRBL010000157.1 GCA_028679485.1 Methanospirillum sp.
CTGGAGACTCCCGTTCGTGAAATAGGAGGTTATTGAGAGCATGTTTTCAAGGTAAGACCTATCCGTAAGGGTCAGATTATGAAATTCTCCCCAGGTATCCGGATATCCTGCCTGTTCCTTAAGATAATCCATCTTTTTTAGGGCAGTTTTTTTGGTTTCAGGACTCATCCAGGTGAGATTTTCCACCCGCTCCCTCATCACTTCCCGCATATTTTTAATGATATCTTCAACCTTATCCCGGTCATCCCCGCTGAAGTAATGGTTTACATAGAGATGTGCAATGGGATTTCCCAGGTAGAGGTCCATGACATCGAATATCCGGTCTTTCTGGGATGTTAACTCACGCTTCGAGAGATCAGATTCATAAAACCGGTAATATGCCTCCTGCATGTCAGGTGTCGCAAAGGGTGCGACGAACTGTAAAAGCCGCCAGGTCAGGAATGACTGCAGGTCCGGAACCGGTTCGGTGGATACTATCCTGCCCACCTCCCGGACATAATTCGGGTTCATGATATAGACCTCCTGTATATCCGGCCGCCCGGCATCTGCAAAGAGACTCTCCCAGTTGATTCCCGGGAAGATCGTGTTGAGATCCCTGACCTGGTAGGTTCCCGCGGTAAGGTTCTCCTCGCTGCCGTTGGATTCGTTCGTGATCAATTCACTTTCAGCAAGGCGTTTCTCGATCCTGAATACCGTATCAGCTATCTCTCCTGCGCTCTCCGCATCCGCCCCCTGCCGCTCAAATGTCGATGTAACATACTTTTTCATCTCATCCTGAACGCGGGCAGACTCGTCAACAGAGAACATATAGAAAGGTGGGTACCGAAGCGTCAGATCACCGGAATCTATCGTTGCGATGAGTTGTGTCCGATTTTCCGGGTTTTCATCGATGTACAGGACAAAGAATGGATCCAGCCCATGGGCAGTAAGATTCGAGGTTACCTCCCTGATGCCGGAACGATCCGAGATATTTGTGATCATATCCAACTCATCCCGGACCGGGGTAAGCCCTATTTCAGCGTTTGCCTCGTCATTCAGGGCAGCCCGGTAGAATGTCCCCAGAATCTGTGTGGGTGAACCTGATGAGGCATTAGTATCCTGGGATGCATCCTCCACCAGCACCCTGACCCGATCATCCACAAGACCCTCAACCTCTTCAAATGCACTATAAAAGGTCTTTCCAGAGGGAACCGGGTTATCGCGGATCCAGTGGTCGTTTGCATATGAAAAGAAGTCATCCCCCGGGTCCAGGGAGGTGTTCATCCCGGGAGGAATATCAGGGGATACGAGATCCGCCCCTGCGGGAATACCGATGAGAGCAAGGATAAACGCGGTCACCACGATTGCCGGATACAACCAGGCATGTAACCAACATGCACCAGATTGACGATTAGGCTGCGGATACGGACTTTTTAATCGAAAATTCAGCTTCATAATTTCCCGGACTATTAATTCTGGTATATAGTTCATGGTGGCAGTTTGAGAACATTTCCTAACCATGGTCTGGTATGTTCCAGGGGAACCTGTTTATACTCAAGGTGAAAGGGAGCCCGGGAACAGAAGCCATCTTGAGTTACAAAGGCTATACAGTAAGGAACTTCAATGGATCCCGTGAATAACCTGTATCATCTTATCATCACGATAACCCTATGTTCACTCCTGATAGCGGTGGGCATCTCCGTTTTTTTTTCTGCGGAACATTCTTCAAAGGATAACCAGGCAACCCAACCGCCCGCAAAGACTGACGAAACGATCCCGGATCAGGATACCCGTGAGACGTATATTATCAGGATACTCTGGTTTGATGATCAGAACAAGACCTACTCATTCCAGGATTATCCCTCTGATACACGGCCGGATCCACAAACCTATGCGGTCACCGGGGTCCCACCGGTACCGGGTGCACAAGCAGCGATGATCCGCTTCCTCTCGTGGGACGGAAAGACCGAAAAGACCACGGGTGCGCGATATCTCCTTGATCAGGATACCGTTACCTCTATCCTGAACAGGTACAGTCTTACTTCTTCGGTTACCCCTGAACCGACACCGGTTCCAACAGCGATACCAACACCGGTTCCGCTTGAGACACCAAAGCCGGGAACGGTAATTCCCGAACTGGGAGGCGTATGCATAGCCGACAAAGGGCTCTTTGTGGCATCATTCGGTTACACCAGCCGCAACGATAAACCGGTTCTGATCCCGATAGGTGAAAAGAACCGGTTTTCACCGGGGGAAGAAGACCGGGGCCAGCCTGATATATTCCAGCCAGGTATACATCATGATCTCTTTTCCATCACGTATTCTCCTGATTCAACAAACCAGGTCTGGACTCTTATGGATCAGCAGGTATCTGCCGGAACGGTCAAACCGGTCACAACGAAGATCACCGTTGAACCGGTATCCGGGTATGCTCCCCTGGAGGTCAGGTTCTCGGCACTTTCAACCGGAGGAACTGCCACAGACCCGCTCTCCAGTTATTGGGATATTGATAACGGAACGAGGATTAGTGATACCGGTCAGTTCAGTCACCGGTATGAAAACGCCGGAACATACAGGGTAACCCATACGGTCAGAAACCGGTGCAGTGACGCGGATGATACGGTCCTTGTTCACGTCTATCGTGCATCCTTCAGGTGGGTTGCAGAGCCAGCATCCCCGCAGACCGTCAGGTTCTCGGATACATCGGGAGGAGAACCTGATCTCTGGTTCTGGGATTTTGCCGACGGGAATACATCCTGGGAACAAAACCCGGTCCATACATATCCGGGTATAGGGAGATACCAGGTAGGTCTGACCATATCAGGAAAGAACGGAAGAGGAAGTGTGGTTCAGAGCATAGATGTTCCGGTTAACGCGAGTTAAACCGGGATTTTTGAGTTAGTATTAAAAGATGCGCTGACATATGGTAACGTATGGCATCTGTCTCGAAAAAAACTGCATGGATACTGCTCATTCTCGGTATGATCCTCGTAATTCCGGGATCATATGCTGATGAGAGCAACAATTCATCTGCCGGGGAAATTACCGGCGAGAATTTATCCGGAATTCTCGCCGCAGACAACAGTACGGGGGCTGAAAACCTGACCGAAACAGAGATGGTACCTGTTGATAACAGAACCCTCATTCCCGTTGAACCCAGGCTCCCGTCCGAGAATAACACAGCAGTTCCTGGCAACGTAACCCCGCCGGTAATGCCAAAGACATATGTCCAGTGGATAGATTACGGGAAAAACCTCTCACATGAGAATATGTCAGAACCTGCCCTGACGGCATTCGGGGAGGCTATCAGGCTTGATTCGAACTCGTCCGAGGGATGGATGGAATACGGTAAAGTCCTGTTCTCATTAAACCGGACAGAAGAAGCACGGGTTGCATTCTCCCGGGCATATGACCGGAACAATACCTCTCCTGAGATCTTATACCTTCTGGGAACTGCCGAGCTGGATCTTGGCATGTACGAAGATGCAGCAGAGAGACTCCAGAAGATCGCAAACAACGAGACGGGGAACGCAGAGATCCTTACCAGGCTGGGGATGGCCTACAGCGGCTGCGGCCGGTACGAAGATGCCCTGTTCGCCGTGCGGAAAGCCCTTGATATAGACCTGGAATTACCGGAAGCATGGAGTACCCTCGCAGAGATCCTTTCATATCAGGGGAAATATGCCGAATCAATCGCGGCATATGAGAAATCGCTCACTCTTGACCCGGAACAGGCCAGGATCTGGATAGGCCTCGGTGACGTATATGGTAAAACCGGCAGGTATGAAGACGCGATAAGCTCATATCAGTCAGCCCTGGCGATAGAACCTGAAAACACCTATATC
>JAJRBL010000158.1 GCA_028679485.1 Methanospirillum sp.
AAGAGAGATCTTATCCGTCTCATCGGGACCTCGCTCCGTGACTCCAAGAAGACCTGATCATGTACGATTTTCACACCCATACCCTGCTTTCAGACGGGGATCTCCTTCCGTCTGAGTTGCTCCGCCGGATGAAGGTCATAGGTTATACCACCGTTGCAATCACCGATCATGTTGATCGCAGCAACCTTGTCTGGACGATCAGGGCTATTGAGCGTATTCGCCCGTCTGCCGAAGAGATGGGGATCAGGTTGCTTGCAGGGGTTGAAATTACCCATGTCCCCCCGCCGGAGATCCCAGGTCTTGCACGACTGGCAAAAGACGAGGGGGCGGAGATCGTAGTTGTTCACGGGGAGACTCCTGTCGAGCCTGTGGCCCCGGGAACCAACCACGCGGCCTGCGAATCACCCGATGTTGACATTCTGGCCCATCCCGGACTTATCACTCCCGAAGATGCAGCCTCTGCAGCTGCCAAGGATATCGCCCTTGAGATCACCGCGAGGGGAGGACATAACCGCACGAACGGGCACGTGGCAAAGACGGCCAAACAAAGCGGATGTCTCCTGGTTATCGACTCTGACGCCCATCATCCCGGCGACCTGATGTCGGAACAGGACCGGAAGATTATTGCTCTGGGAGCAGGAGTGGATCGGGAAAAACTCGAAAGTCTGCTCTCTATAAAAAGAAATGCCTTTTATCAGCGGTTTACGTAGTACTTAAGAGTTGCCATAATCTATAAATAAAACATATCAATACATATATAGGTTGCTTACCTTATCTCCGGTGGGGGGATATTGAGTTTTTGGGGGCGATGAATTGGTACGGGCGATTGGAAGAGTTAAATGCAGATTGGGGCAGCAGGTATTGATTGTTGAGTGTGATGCTGCAAAACTCCCTCGCCTTTACAGCACGGTACTGGATAAACGATGGAAACACGTAGGCAAACTTATCGATATCTTCGGTAATGTCACATCACCGTATGCGGCGGTATTGACCAATATTCAGGAGCCGGAACGGCTCATTGGTGAACGGCTCTTTATCAAATAGAGGAAATAATGTCAGAAGAGGTAGAGAAACTCCGTTCCCTTCAAAAGGAGCGGGAAGCACTCAGAAACAGACTGACCGGAAAGGTCGTCGAAAAACAGAAAAAAATTGAGAACCAGACCGAGTCCCAGTGTCCCGAGTGTGGCAGCCGCCAGCTGGTTCATGATTACGAACGGGCAGAACTGGTTTGTCAGCAGTGTGGTCTTGTAATTGATGCTGAATTCATCGATCGAGGTCCTGAATGGCGTGCATTCGATCATGATCAGCGGATGAAGAGGTCGCGGGTTGGTGCACCGATGACCTTCACCATCCATGACAAGGGTCTGTCCACCATGATCGACTGGAGAAACAGGGACAGTTATGGCAGGGCAATATCATCGAAAAACCGTGCACAACTCTACCGTCTCCGGAAATGGCAGCGCCGTATCAGGGTAAGCAATGCAACCGAACGTAACCTGGCTTTTGCGCTCTCTGAACTGGACAGGATGGCATCGGCCCTTGGTCTGCCGAGGAATGTCAGGGAGACCGCTGCAGTCGTATACCGTGATGCAGTGGACAAGAACCTCATCAGGGGGAGAAGTATTGAAGGTGTCGCCGCCGCCGCCCTGTATGCCGCCTGCCGGCAGTGCAGTGTTCCCCGTACGCTTGATGAGATAGCAGAAGTATCCAGGGTATCCAGGAAGGAGATCGGAAGAACATACCGGTTTATCTCGCGTGAACTCGGTCTTAAACTGCTGCCGACCTCACCGATTGATTATGTCCCGCGGTTCTGTTCCGGGCTCCAGTTAAAGGGTGAAGTCCAGAGCAGGGCAGTAGAGATTCTCAGGCAGGCCGGTGAACGTGAGCTGACCTCGGGAAGAGGCCCGACCGGTGTTGCTGCCGCTGCTATCTATATCTCATCCATCCTCGGCGGAGAGAGAAGAACTCAGAGGGAAGTTGCGGAAGTAGCCGGGGTTACCGAGGTCACCATTAGAAACCGGTATAAGGAACTGGCAGAAAAATTAGATATTGAGATCATCCTCTGATCCCTCTTTTGGGCTCGTAGATCAGTGGTAGATCGCTGTGTTCGCAACGCAGAGGCCGCGGGTTCAAGTCCCGCCGGGTCCATTTTTATAGTGTACTGCAAAAGGTTTTGAATAACCGAATGATAGAGGAGAATATTCTAAAACCCGGACTCTACAGGTATTTCATACCTTAAACTAACATTCCGGATTATTCTGGAACGTTTTGCAGGATACTGTACATAAAAACGAGAACGGAGTCCCCGATCAATCCGATTCCGAGAGATGATCCAGCAGGCAGTTAATATTGACGATACTCCTCAGTATTCCGGGAAGCCCCTGGTTCTGATTTGTATCTGCGCCCATTACGGAGAAGTATAACATCACATTCCCCTCTTCTTCCTCTATCTCCGGATCCATGAGCCAGACACCGGGCTGTGTTGTCTCAAGGATGGGAACCGGCTTGTACTTCGAGAAATCCAGGCCATCGTCAGATACAGAAAAGAATATCCGCTGCCCTTTAAATTTCGGCTTGATATCGATATAGAACATCCCGGTCCTGCCGTCGGGAAGAAGCAGGACAACCGGATCATTTCCGAAGATGACACGGTTTCCATCCTCAATTCTCCACGAGATCCCCTGATCCTCTGAAAAAGCACTTTTTATCCCGGTCTCCGGTGAATTGTAATACATCCTGAGGGTTCCATTCGGATAAGTTATCCCCGAAGGGAACGATAACTCTTCACCTGCGTGATCGTCACTGTTGTTTCCCGATATGGCGATCTCTCTCCTGTCAGAAAAATGAATTCCGTCAGGAGAGTGTGCTGTGTAGAACTGATAATCCATGCCCTCGGTCTGGCGGAATATCATGTTGTATCCTCCGTTCGGAAGACTAAACACCCAGGGTTCTGTCTGAAGGCCCAATTCAGACGAATTCATGAGAAAACATGAATCGGCAGCCTTGCTCCAGGTAATCCCGTCCGACGAGACCATGCACTTGATCCCCTCATCCCAGCCGCTATAATACGCCATAAGCCTCCCGTCGGGTAATTTTACCAGGTCATAGGCGATACCCTCGAGCTCCGAGGGTTCCGGGGTACCGACACAGTCACCGATCCGGACCATTGCAGGCATCAGGACGTGATCAGGCGATCCGAAAGTGAAAAAAATATCAGTTGTCTTATCCCCGCCGATCGAGATATTCTGGGTCTGGTACAGGTATCCTTCAGGAGAGGCACTAACGAGGTGATAACCCGGAACCAGGCCGGATACCTCAACCGGGGTTGTTCCTGCATAGGTATCATCGATATATATCGGGATAGACGGAATATCCGCATCAATCCTGACCGAACTACTGTTTTCGGCTGCTCCGGTTACTATCAGGAGAAGGAAAACCGTAATAAAGAGCAGCAGAAGCTTCATAGGTTGAGATCTGTCAGCTTATAATATCTATCTTCGGTTCGGATACCTTCTTTCACCGCATTTCTTCCTGCTGACAGGGGATTTTTCTGACTATCCATCATTGCTTCGCAGATATCCATCATATCCGGTACCGTATGAGGGCAATTTCTGCATGAAAAAAGCATGATACGTACGCGCCGCAGATTCAGGAGACCGATTCCCGTGCATGTTCTGGCATCTCACCCGGAAAAAGGGATAATTCCCTTTCAAAAATACCCTGAAAAACCCGGACCCCTCTCAGAGAACCGCCCTGATCCTCTTCATCGCTTCTTCCAGCCGGTCCAGGGAGGCTGCATAACTTATCCGGATCCAGCCGGGATTATGAAATGCAGAACCGGGTGTCACCGCAACATGACCCTCTTCAAGCCATCTTGATGCCACCGCGACATCATCTCCGTTTACCCTGACATAGGCATAAAAAGCGCCGTCGGCAGGGGCATAGGGCAGACTCATCTCATCAAGACAGCGAAGAATGAAATTCCTTCTCTTCAGAAACTCGGCCCGCATCTCTTCCACGCACTGTTGGGGCCCCCGAAGTGCAGCCACTCCGCCAAACATCGCGAATGTTGCCGGATGACTGATCGTGTGCTGCTGTACACGGTTCAGGTACCCGATGATATCCCTGCAAGCCACGGCATACCCAAGCCTCCAGCCGGTCATTGCATACGCCTTGGAGAAGCCGTTGATTGTTATCGTCCGTTCTGCCATCCCGGAAAATGACGCAAGAGAATAATGTTTTTTGCCATAGACCAGTTTCTCGTAGATCTCATCCGAGAGTGCGATGAGATCGTGATCCTGGCAGATATCCGCTATTATCCGGAATGAATCCTTGTCCAATACCGATCCGCTAGGATTTGAGGGACTGTTTATGATGATCATCCTGGTCTTCTCCGACACCTTCTCCATCAGGGTGTCATCGATCTGGAACGTTCCAGGATCCAGGGGATGGTGGACGGCCACCCCGCCTGCTATCTGCACGCAGGGTTCATAACTCACCCACGAGGGATCCAGGATTACCGCCTCATCACCCGGACTCAGAACCGCCTCACAGGCCTCATATATCGAATCCTTTGCACCGCACCCGACGATCACTTCATCTGGAGAACAGGGGAATCCGTTTTCCCGTTCTATCTTCTCTGCCACGGCCGCGAGAAGATCGGGAATGCCTTTTCCCGGGGCATAATGGGTCTCGCCCCGGGAAAGGGCATCAATACAGGCCCGCGTAATATGAGGCGGAGTCGGGAAGTCCGGCTCCCCGATAGAGAGACTGATGACATCGGTCCCTGCTGCCTGCATTTTCCGTGCCTTCTCGGTGATCTCGATGGTCGCTGACGGGGCTATGGCCGCGATCTTCGTCGAGAGCTTCCTCATGCTAACCGCTGTACCAGTTTAACCGCGGACTCCACCGCCCGCTTTGCGTAATCCATCCGTTCAGTCGCTTCAAGTCTTGTCATGCCGGGCCCTGAAATACCCAGGGTTACCGGTTTTCCAAACTCCAGGGAGAGATCGATGATCTTCCGGGCTGCATGCTGGACCACGATCTCGTCATGCTGCGTTGCACCCTCGATCACGCACCCGATGGTCACCACTGCATCAACCCTGCCTGCCATGAGCATCTTCTTTATAGCAAGCGGCATATCGTATGCCCCCGGAACATATAGCCGCTCAGTGACCTCTGCACCCAGGAAACGAGCATGTTCCTCTGCTTCGATCTCCATCATGTACGTAATGTCGCGGTTAAATTCAGCAACTACAAATCCCAGTTTTATCTTGGAAGAGTCCTTTTTTACTGCCATATTTCTCACCAGTCACTGCCGGGCAGGCCCGGCATCTGAAAATCCCTGCCGACTTCCGGTTCCTGCTTCCCGTTCCAGGGTACCGGGCCGCATGAGCTTGATAACGTTCAGGGCATGCTCCCTGGTACGTTGTTCAGCCAGCCAGGCAAGCTCAGCATCATCAGAAGCTTCGTCTTCGTGTACAAAAACTTCAATAATGTGCTTATTTGTCATCAGCTGACAGGATATCAGTCCGGTTGAAGCCTCGTGGGCACACATCCTGTCTTTTTCCTTTCCGCCTGGCATGCCCAGCGCCATGCAGATGTCGCAACGCCGTTCTTCGAACAGTTTTTTACAGGCGACCGGGAGATCCTTCACACCCGGAACCGTATATCGTTCAATAGCCACGCTACCATGTTTCTTTAACTCATCGATCGCGAACGTTCCCATATTCACCCGTGCAAAGGTCGTGTCCGCGATGCCAACCTTCATCCCAGAACCTCTGCAGCTGCCATGACCCCTGACTCATTCACCGTATGGCCGGTCTTATGAATGGCAAACTCGGTTGCTGCAATGGTTGCAAGCAGTTCAGGTGCAGATACAGCCCCCATGTGCCCTATTCTGAAGATTTTGTCCTTCAGGTGATCCTGTCCTCCTGCTATCTGAATCGAGAACTTCTTCACGATGCCCCTGAACTCCTTGTCATTGGAGTTCTTCGGAATGCAGGCTGCAGTAACCGTGTTCGAGTACTGGTGAAGATCGTCTGTCCTGGGAAACATCCCGACGCCCCAGGCCTCGACAGCCTTCCGCACCGCGTGGGCCATCTTGTGGTGGCGTGCGATCCTCTTTTCAGTGCCTTCCTCCTCGATGATAAGACAGGCCTCGCGGAGAGCGAGGAATAACGGAACCGCGGGGGTATAGGGGGTTTCCATCGGATCTTTTGCCGCATTTTTCCGGTATGACGGAAGATCGAGATAGTACGGGGGGTTCTCTACTGCCCTTTCCCAGGCACGATCAGAGACCGCCACTGCCGCAAGACCTGCCGGAGCTGCAAGACACTTCTGTGACCCGACAACCGCTACATCCACACCCCATTCGTCTGCCCTGAAGGTATCCCCTCCGATGGAGGTCACTCCGTCCATGATGAAGAGCGCATCGTATTCCCTGCAGATCTTTCCGATTGCAGCACCGGGATTCAGGATTCCGGCTGACGTCTCATTATGAACCATGGTAACAACCTCGCACCCCTCTTCAAGGACAGCAGTGAGTCTCTCAAGATCGAGAGGGGTTCCCCACTCTGATTCTATGGGCCTGGTCTCTGATGCATACCGCTGGCCGATCATATACATCCGTTCACCGAATTTACCGTTTATCAGATGAGCCATCTTGCGGCCTTTCCCAAAATTAGCCACTGCTGCTTCCATCCCGGCAGTTCCTGAACCTGATATGACCAGGGGAGTCCCGGAGGTTCCGAATAACTGCTTCAGGACCCGGACGATATCTGCATATGCATCGCCGAATTCTGCCCCACGGTGATTGATTGCCTGCCTGGCCATCGCTGCTCTGACCCGTTCCGGAATGGGAACCGGGCCCGGCAGCATCAGGAGCGTCTCATCCTTCATAAAAATCGAGTATACTATTACCCTTCCTGCCTGATTATTATTCGGGGATGATTCATGGCAGACGTACATATCATCTGCGGGTCGGCATCAGACGAAGAGATCGCCAGAAAAACCTGGGAGATTCTCGATGAATACAAAATATCCTACGATTACCAGGTCATATCCGCACACCGCGATCCCGCCCGGCTGGACGAGTACATCGCCGGATCAGATGCGAAGATCTTCATCTGTATCGCCGGGCTTTCAGCAGCTCTTCCCGGCGTGGTTGCATCAAAGACAAAAAAGCCCGTGATCGGGGTTCCGGTCTCGGGAAAACTTATGGGAGGGCTGGACGCCCTGCTTTCCATCGTGCAGATGCCCAAAGGGGTTCCGGTCGCCTGTGTCGGGGTGGACAACGGGCAGAATGCCGCCCACCTTGCTGCACGGATCCTTGATCTTGTCTCAGGCGTGTAAGGATGTAATAAACTCATCCATCCTTCGTATCGACTCGGTCAAATCCTGTCTTGAGACCGCATACGCACAGCGGACATGACCGGCTCCGCCGGTTCCAAAGACACTGCCGGGAACCACGGCCACTCCTGCCTCGGTTATGAGCCGTTCGGCAAACTCATAATCCGTAAGGCCGGTGGATTCAACAGACGGAAACGCGTAAAAAGCTCCCTCAGGGAGATGGCAGTTCAGTCCGATACGGTTCAGGCCATCAACAAAGAGATTTCTTCTCATGTGATACTCCCGTACCATCCCGTTCATCTCATCCTCCCCGTGCCTGATCGCTTCGAGGGCGGCATACTGGCTCATGGTCGGCGAAGAGAGCATCACGTACTGGTGGATCTTGAGGGCGGCAGCCGTAATTTCATGAGGGGCGCAGAGATAACCGAGTCTCCAGCCTGTCATTGCAAATGCCTTGGAAAACCCGGAGAGGGTCACCGTACGATCCCATAACCCGTCAACAGATGCCGTTGCACAGTGTCTTCCCTCGTAGGTGAGTTCCGCATAGACCTCGTCCGAGAGGATAAGGAGATCATGATCGATGACCACATCGGCGATCGCCTTGAGATCGTCCTGTCTCATCACCCCGCCGGTGGGGTTGTTAGGAAAGTTCAGGACCAGTACCTTTGACCGGGGGGTAATCTTTTCCATGAGGTCATCGGCGGTGAGATGGTAATGGTTCTTCTCGGTGCAGGGAACCGGTACCGGGACACCCCCTGCCAGGGTAATACAGGGACAATAACTGACGTAGATCGGATCCACCACGAGTGCCTCGTCACCAGGGTTTATCACGGCTCTAATGGCGATATCCAGGGATTCGGAGACTCCTGTGGTGATGATCATCTCGGAGGCGGGATTGTACCCGATCCGGTACCTCTCCATCAAAAACCGGCTCAACTCCTGCCGCAATGAATCCAGCCCGCAGTTCGATGTATAATGGGTCTTACCCTGCTCTATTGCGGTTATTGCTGCGTCGCACACGTGCCAGGGTGTCGCGTAATCAGGTTCGCCGACACCAAGTGAGATTACATCCTCCATCTGTCCGGCCAGATCGAAAAACCGGCGAATACCTGAGGGTGGAATTATTTTAGCCCGTTCAGAGATAAAGTCCCTTTTTTTTCTTTCAGAATGAGAATGGCAGGCGTTTTCCGTCTTCACGCTCAACATAGAGCACTCCGTTTTCTTTGTAGGTTTTCATAATGATATGCGTTGCTGTTTCCCTGATCCGTTCCATGGGGGCAATCTGCTCTGAAACGAACCTGGCAATCTCCTGCATACTTTTTCCGGTGACCAGCAGCTGGAGATCATGGGTGCCGGTACGAAGCCTGAGGTTGCGGACATTGGAAAACCGGGCTATCCTCCCGGCAATCTTATCGTACCCCCAGTCCCGTTCAGGTGCCACCTTCAGTTCGATGATCGCGTACACCGCCCCCTTGTCCACCTGCTCCCAGTTAATCACCGCAGAGTAGCGACGGATTATCCCTTCCTCCTCAAGTTGCGTTTTTCTTCTTTCTACCTCTTCCTCGCTGCAGCCGAGCATCACTGCCAGCTCGTGGAAAGGGGTTGTACAGTCTTCTTCCAGAAGCGAGAGCAACGATCTGTCAATATCATCCATTTTTTCCACCGAATCCTCAGTTAATCAGCGCAAAACCTGTATGACGATCTGTTCGTCCACATGTGTCAGCCGGTTATCAGGTTCTTCCATGATAACATCCCAGATTTTGTCTGTGTTCGTATCAAACCACATCTCTTTTGTTCTGCCGTGACGTCCGCGATTCACGAGACGGGTATTGATGACTCCCAGCATATTGAGTTCAGAGATGAGGTCAGATATTCTTCGCGATGTCAGTACATCTATTTCAAGGAGTGGCGTCAGTTCCTTGTATATCCTGGTCACATCCCCGGAGATAAATATCCGCTGGCCTGCCCGGTGAAGGAGGAGCATGCAGTAGAGCACGATCTTGCTCTGGGTCGGGAGCGTCCTGATACATTCGACCATGCTGTCGGTCTCTATCTTCGCCTGAGCCCTCTTTACATTCTCAACCGTGACTTTTGTACCCCTCTCCCGGTCGGCAAGCTCGCCGGATATCCTGAGCAGGTCAAGAGCCCTCCTGGCATCGCCATGTTCCTGGGCAGCAAGTGCCGCACAGAGCGGAATTACCTCATCCTCCAGGGCACTTTCTGCAAACCCGATCAAGGCACGCTGCTGAAGAATATCACAGAGCTGCGGGGCATTGTAGGGGGGGAAAACCAGTTCTTCCTCTGAGAGGGAGGAGAGAACCCGGGGATCGAGGAATGTTTTAAAGCCCAGGTCATTGGATATGCCGATTATTGAGACCTTGGACCGGGAGAGATCGGTATTGATCCTGGTGAGATTGTAAAGGGTATCATCCCCGCTCTTTTTCACGAGTTTGTCTATTTCATCAAGGATAATGATGAAGACGCCCATGGAACAGTCGATCTGGTTCTTCAGCTCGGAGTACACCTGGTCTGTCGGCCACCCGGTCATAGGTATGTGAGTTCTGATCTTATCGCTCGGTACCTCATCCTCCCCGAGGATCAGTTTGGATATCTGTGCAAGGACACGGTACTGGGTATCGATCACCTCGCAGTTCAGATGAATCACTCTGCAGGTAGTTCCCCTCCTTGCACTGACAGACTCCAGTTCGGATCCCACGTACCTCACCGAGGCAGTCTTCCCGGTTCCGGTTTTACCATATATGAGAATATTTGAGGGAGTCTCCATCTGCAGGGCAGGAGCAAGAATTGCTGCTATCTGATCTATTTGCGGTTTTCTGTGAGGAAGGATATGAGGACGATATGAATGCCGGAGAACTTCACGATCCCTGAAAATCCGGTTTTCTGAAAGATACTTGTCAAAAAGACCAGGACTTTCATGTGTTTCATCTGTCATAAAATGAGTAATCCGTATGAAGTTGGATGGGTA
>JAJRBL010000159.1 GCA_028679485.1 Methanospirillum sp.
ACATAAGGAAACAGAAATTCTCTTTCTTGTGGAAGAAGCCGATGAAGGCGGGTATATTGCCCGATCACTCACGTATCCGATTTATACCCAGGCGGATACCCTCGATGACCTCCGGGAGATGGTTCGTGATGCGGTCGTCTGTCATTTTGGCGATGCACCAGCCCCGGCTCTTATTCGGCTCCATATCGTGAAGGATGTTGTTATCGCCGTATGAAAGTTCCCCGGGATATATCAGGTTCTGATCTCATCTCCTATCTCCTTTCACTCGGATTTCAAAAGGTCAGGCAGACAGGGAGCCATGTCCGGCTTGAATGCAATATAGACGGGGAACAGTATGGAATAACTGTTCCATTACATGATCCTCTCAAAACCGGAACTCTCACCCATATCGTGAAAGAGATTGCACAAAAAACCGGAAGAGATTGGGAATCGATAATGGAAGATCTGTAACGAGAGATCATTTGATAAAATTTCCTGGTTTTAGCAACTTCTTTATTTTTAATTTATTTACTGTACACACATAGAAGGTTCTTATTTCCTAAACCGAATCCGTAAGAGTGTTTAATTCGGCTGTCTTTAAAACTATTTTTAAACTCCTCCCAAATTTATTTATACCGGTTTATCCGGATGGATGGAAAAATATGGCAGACTTCACTTCCAAAGGAGTTGTAAAATCCGCAGAGCGGAAACTGACGACTCCGATTGATACCGTTGCGAATTTCCTGGCTCTCATCCAGGATATCATTGAGAATACTCCTTGGGGTTGCACCAGTTACGAATCATCCGGGGTAACAATCGCTCCGGTAGTTCGAGGAACTGAGTATTACTCTGGGAAGATCGTGTATGAAAATGCAGAAGCTAAGACTGTTGGTCAGATATCTGTAAAGGCACCTACCTCTGCGGCTTTCGCCACCGATGTGAGTACCATTCTTGGAACTGCTGCAATTGGAACCGCGATGGGCGGGACTCCTTCTCATGATAGTTCAGGAGATTCTTTCAGTTACACTCTGAAGTGCCACGCTTCAAACGGTGAAACCTACAATGTGGCTTTCAAGAGGGATTCAGTCACTGTTTCCAGTTACACGGCTGATACCGTTCTGACCAGTATTGAAACCTGGGCTGATACGTTCGCAATTCTCGCATAAACTTCCCTCTTTTTTCTAACCGAGGCGGGAAAATGAACTGGAAATATGTTGTTTCCGGGGGTTTGTTCCTGGTTCTCTCCGGTCTGTTCGGTGCTGCTGATTATGTTTCTACCATTCACCACCGATGGATCGTTCCTGCTTGCGAGTTCGGGGCAGACTGACAACGGAACATATACCTCTCGTGTCATGGCTGCGGATGCATCAGAGATCACGCGGTCTATGACGGGAGATGACTCTCTTGCGGCTGATATATCTGTAACGAGTTCCGGTCAGATCCTGGTCTCTGATTATGCTTCCGGGAGGGGGGCTATGGCTCTTCCTGACACCATAGCCTGTGTATTTACGAAGTATATTCTGAACCGGGAGCCATTTCTGGCTTGAAATTGATACAAATGAAAGAATTTATGCTATCACGGTTCCATTGTATAATCCTCTCAAGGTTGGAACCCTAATCATAATCATCATAATGTTGCAGAAAGGATTGTCCGTGCATGGTGAGAATCATGAAAAATTGTAACTGAGTTTCCCTGATTGAATTAATCCGGAACCCCAGAGGGATGAGAGGAATACATTAATGCCCTCATAATGCATAATAATGGAAGACAACAGAGCATTCGAAATTTCACATATATCAGGAGAATTGAAAATGGCAGAACCTTTCAATACATCAATAACTCTCACCAAGGATGATGCCCGGCGTTTTCATGAATACGATAGTGATCCGTTGAAATACGAAAATGACCGGAGCAAAGCCGCAGCGAGTCGTGCCCGACAAATTGCTCAAAATCTCAAATTCTAATTCATGGATTTTGATTCTGCCGGGATAGGTTTAGTACATTTATCCGATTCTATTCTTATCAATGAATTTTGCTGTGCTAATAAAGAGGGGAGCCTTCCCTTACAGAATTTCCTGAAACGTCATGCACATGATAACCAGAAAAGGAAGTTATCAATAACCTGGATTCTTGTTCAGAAATCAGATCCCTCTATTCCTCTTGGGTATTTTTCTCTGGCCTGTGCGAGCATTGACGTTGAGGATCTGAATGCTGGTGACACAAAAGGTTGTCCTAAATACGAACGGTTTCCTGCGTTATTAATCGGGAAATTTGCCATTGATGACCGGTATCATGGGAAGGGACTTGGTACTCAACTCATGGATTATGTCTATGCTCTTACCATTAAACTATCGGAAAATACCGGGTGCCGATACCTGATCGTAGAATCAAAACCTACCTCTGCCTGGTTCTACGAAGAGAAATGTAATTTTATCAGGGTTCGGGAACTCGACGGAGGAAATATCCTCTTTTATAAGAATGTGATTACTCTGCTCTCTGAATGAAAAGAGTGATTCATCAGAATGCTGGCTGAATTTACTGCTACCCACTCATATTCTCCCGTAAATGTCTGAAAGGGCCAATATATTCTCTCCTTTCTCTCCCCCATATCTATTTTTACACACCTACCAAATGTTTTTATACCGGTTTATCCGGGTGGAGTTATCGAACAATGGCAGACTTTGTTGCAAAAAGCACCGTGAAAAGTTCTGTGCGGAAGCTCACCGCTCCGCTGGAAAGCATGACAGTGTTTCAGAATCTCATCACTGACATCATAACCAACAACCCCGGGGGGTTGTGTGGATTATGTCTCAAACGGGGCAACCATTGACGGTTGTCTGAAGGGTACTGAGCGATATTCCGGTCTATGAAAAAGCCCTGGCCAAGACGGTCGGGCAGATCAGTGTCACTGCCAATACCTCGGCCGGATTTAACACTGATATCAGTACCATTCTCGGAACCGCAGCCCTGAACACGGCAATGGGGGGTACTCCATCCCATGACAGTTCAGAGGATGGATTTTCAGCTTCAGATCAAATGTAATCACCCGAGCGGGGAGAAATATACCGTTACGGATACGTGATTCTATCACTGTATCCAGTTACCCGGCTGACACCATTCTGACTGGTATTGAGGCCTGGGCTGATACCGTAGCGATTCTCGCATAAACTTCTTTCTTTTTTCTAACCGAGGCGGAAAAATGAATTGGAAATATGTTGTTTCCGGGGGTTTGCGAGCCTCCTGCAAACAGGGTGCCAAACAGAATGAGGAGCGATGCGGCGGTCATCCAGTGGGGGATGGAAACCATGGGAACGAAAAACTGTCCCGCCCGGGGGACATCCGGTCCATGCAATATTCTGCGTTCAGCAGGGTCAGGCAGATTGATGGCCGGAGTGTGAATTCGCTTTTCATTCGGGCACCAGCCAAGGTGTTGTCTGAATCTGTCAGTAAACCGCATAGATATCCTCCTTTTTCAGTTTAAGGATCATACCGTCATAGTGCAACCAGTGGTGCGTCCCCGACTCCCATCTCAGTATTGAGATGAGCATTCCCCAGAACGGCACAACAACAAGGCCTCCCATGAAGGCAATCATCATCTTCATAGTCACTCCCGGTATTACGCCAAAGAGAACGAGTACAGGTATAAAGGCGAATGCCATGGATAAAGCGGTTATTATACCTGATCTCCTGTCATACCGGTTCCAGAGTACCACCTCGCCTTCACGAAGCACCTCGTTGAAGATCCGCCAGTACCAGATCCCGGTAATCGCTGATAATGGCAATCCTGCCAGGATGCCGAGGATGAAGAAGCCCGGGCTGGACCCGCTGCCCAGGCCGGCAAACATCCAGAAGCCCGTTAGGGACATGGCAAGGGAGGAGAGAAGGATCTGGTTCCGGAACAGGCCAAACCAGTGGACCGCACGATCTTTGAACGATCCGCCAGCTGCCGGGACTACCGTGTTATCATCCGGCCGGATAACTCCGTTGCATATCCGTGGCTGTACGTTCGGACACCACCCGAGCCATCCCTGTATGGCTGCTAATACGCGTACCATTATACAATCTCCTTGATCTTCGTGAACAGTTCATCTGCCATTTTCGTCGGGTCGGCGGTCTTCTCGATCCGGACTTCAAGCTCGGTTGCGTAATCCCAGAGCAGTTCGATGCATTCGGTGTATCGCTGGCATGACCCGCAGTCACCTTCATGCTCGTACCAGACCTGCACGCCATGTTTCTCAGACACGAAAATGATAGCCGGAGCCTGGAACGGAATTGACCGGCCAAGAAGGACACCCCGCTCGGTATTGATCTTCTCAATCGCGATCTGGTTTGCCTGCGCCATCTCGCGAAGGGTTGATTCAACCCGTTCGTCCATGAGAAGCAACGCCCGTGAGACCGCCTGCCGCGAGATCCCGAGCAGGTTGGCTATCGTGATATTGGGCATACCATTGCGCCGCATCTTCCAGAACTCGAACTGTTTTTCGTTCGTAGGCAGGAACATATGTCAACATTAGCGTGTTGACTATTTATAATTTCTTGAGATCCGGGCGGTCAAAAAAACAGCATGATGTTGTCATCATGCCCCTGGTGATAAACGGTTAAAAAATGAGGGAGATAGTGGATAATGGACCGGGCAGGCTGCTCTAATTTTGGTTCAATCCTGGAAAAACTACCCATTACATTGCTTTCGCAGGCTACCCCGCGACCTAGATCGCGGATGATAAAGGCCTGCAAGGCAATTCGTCTTCACACTACCTCTGATAGGTGACCGAAGGGATACAAGGAGTCGCTGATCTTGACATATAATATTCTCTGGGGCGACCGGTTTAAACGAAGTTTTTAGAGGTGGATTCGAAAGAATCCTGGCTTAAAAGAGGCTTTTACCCAGACAATCCGTTCGTTTGCGGAGGATCCCTTTCAACCATCTCTTCGATTACATTCATTGTCCGGACAACTCCAGGGTATGTGGTCTGCAAGAATCACCTACCAACATCGGGTTCTATTCATCTTCCAGGAGGGGAAACCAGGAGAGATCATTGGTATTAAGATTGGTTCTCACGAAGAGGTGTATTAATGGCAATACCTTGATGATCTCCGGGAGATGGTGCATGATGCGGTCGTCTCTCATTTTAACGATACACGGCCCGGCTCATATAGGCTCAACATCGTGACAGAGATTGCCAAAAGACCGGAAGAGACGGGGTATCGATAATGGAAGAACGGTAAAGAAGAGATCATGTGAATAATTACAACAACTTCGTCTCTTCTTTTGGCTTTGGCACTTTCACCACGAGAACCCGGAACACGGTACTGCTTTCATTGCTCCACCGGTGGGGTATCCGTGCCGGACTCTCAATGAGCATATCCTTAGTGCATGTTGCCTTTTCATCCCCGACCTCAACAATGCCGGTTCCTTCAAGCACATAAAAGAAGACGTCTACGGGGGTGATGTGTTTTTTCAGCGATTCTCCAGGCTGCAGCGTGATCATTACGGCAATTGCGTTGTCCGTGTCGTAGATCTTGCGTGCGTCAACATGATGGGGATTTGGTCCTGAAACAACCTTAGCGACTTCAGTAATTTTCATTTGGTTACTCCTTCTCTAACGGAATGTACGGAATCGTTGAGAACAACTCCGATTTCAATCTTTCACTGCCGATACATTCTATGAACCGGGCGGTCTTTTTCCTTGTATCTGCATGGACACTATACGATTCCAGGTGCCGGAGAATGTAATCTGCTGCTTCCTCAGAAGAGAGACCGGATGTAATCAGGTCTCCAGGCCGGATCTTCGTCCCGCCGTTCCCTCCATAGAAGATCGTCCATCCCCGGATGGTTCCGGTGAGACCGATATCGCGGAACTGGCTCTCATTGTAACAGCGCGGAGATCCGGATACCCCTATCTTGATCTTTGACGGCTTTTCTCTCACGTAGTGTTTTTCCAAAGATACCTTTGAGTTCATCTTCGGATTCTTTGTTTTAATTCCATCATGGTGAGCACCACGAGATCATATCTCCTTTCGCCACTGCCCGGAATACCTCAGATACGTCTTACCAGGATCATCACGAGTGCGTAGATAAAACCGGTTGGTTTGGGAATCTGTTCAATTACTATAACCGTATCCTCAAAGACATTTTAAAGCACACAGTTCTTGCAGTCCTGACTCCCGCAGGGGATATTGTCGATCTTCCATTTCAGAGCCCAGGTCTTAATCCCCCTGATGATCTCAACCAGGCCAAGCCCGCTGTCGGTCAGGGTGTATTCACATTTTACCGGGAATGCCGTTGCATCAATCTTCTTTGTAATAATACCTTCTTCTTCAAGTTCTTTGAGTCGTTCTGAGAGGATCTTCGGGGTTATCTCCTCAAGTGCATCTTTTAGTTCCGAGAACCTGCGGGTATAATCACCTCCTTTGTATAACTCCAGGATGATCAGGAAGGTCCATTTTTTGGTTAAATATTTCACCGTCATATTGACGGTGCAGATCTCTTGCACAGTATATTTTTTGAAACTCAGAACTATTTATATATAGTATACTAAAGGTATCTTGTATCAAATCCATACAAGGAGAGGATGACCATGTTCTGTTATCAATGTGAAGAAACTGCCCGGGGAACCGGATGTACCGTGAAAGGTGTCTGTGGAAAGGAAGATCACACGGCAGGTGTTCAGGATGCTCTTATCTATCTCTGCAAGGGGATCTCTGTAAGAAACGTGCCCGCAATGGCCAAAGGAACAGGAAACAAAGACGCAGGGACGTTCATCACGGAGGCTCTCTTTGCCACCCTGACCAACACCAACTTTGACGATCAGCGGTTCAAAGAATTGATCAAACAGGCGGTTGTAATCAGGGATGCTCTCCCGAAATCAGGGGACAATGAACCGGATGCCTGCACCTGGACACCGAAGAGCGATGCAGATATCGAATCCAAGGCGAAAGAGATCGCAGAACTGGCAAATGTCAATGACGATCTTCATTCGCTCCGGGCTATGCTGGTCTTCGGCCTGAAAGGCCTTGCAGCCTACTACCACCATGCCGAGATGCTCGGATATACTGATGAAGAGATTACAAACTTCATGCAGAAGGGCCTGGCTTCCACGCTTCAGGATCTTCCGGCAGACCAGATGATCGCCCTGGTTCTTGAATGTGGATCGGTCGGGGTGAAAGTCCTCGCCCTGCTCGATACCGCAAACTCGAAGACCTATGGAAGTCCCGAGATCACTTCGGTAAAAACCACGGTGGGCACAAAACCGGGAATTCTCATCACCGGCCATGACCTTCGCGATCTTGAACAGCTCCTGGAGCAGTCCAGGGACAGTGATGTTGATATCTACACCCATGGAGAGATGCTACCGGCAAATGCGTACCCGGCACTGAAGAAATATAAACACCTCGTCGGGAACTACGGTTCTTCCTGGTGGCACCAGAAGGAGGACTTCGAGAGGTTCAACGGGCCGATCATGGTCACTACGAACTGCATCGTGCCGCCAAAGGACTCGTACAGGGATAAGATCTATACCACCGGACCTGCAGGATATCCGGGAGTCAAACACATTGCCAAATCGGCAGGTGGAACAAAAGACTTCTCAAAGGTCATCGAACATGCAAAAACATCCCCTCCGCCTCAGGATCCCGGGACCAACGGTCGTGATCTCATCACCGGCTGTGCCCATGATGCGGTCCTGGCACTTGCCGGTACCGTCGTCGAAGCGGTAAAGAAGGGAGATATCAAGCGGTTCATCGTGATGG
>JAJRBL010000160.1 GCA_028679485.1 Methanospirillum sp.
ATAGCAACGCCATCTGTTCCTGATACATCCATAATCGCCCTGGAACATACAGGCAGTGTCTCTTCCAGGCTATTTGTCTGGCTGTTAGCTAGTGCAAGATCCCGTTGGATTTTGAGGTTTTTTTCAGCCCTGAAGAGTTCAACGGATTTATGGATATTATGGGAAAGTTCTGCAAATACGATCTGGGGGAGTGTCTCTTTCTGGACATAAAACGTTGCACCGTTATTGAGTGCTTCAATTGCAATCTCCTCTTTCTCCTTGATGGTAAAGAGGATAAAGGGGATATTCGTATTTTCCTGCCTGATTTTACGTAATAATGTGATTCCATCCATTACCGGCATGGAATAATCCGATATGATGGCGTCTACCTGTTTTTCATGAAAAATAGTGAGTGCTTCTTCCCCGGATGATGCAATGAGTGTTGAAAATCCATATTTTTCCTCGAGTATATGACGTTCCAGTTCGAGGAGATCCGGTTCATCGTCTACCAGGAGAATTCGTATCATACGCTTGTTGAGGATGCAATTCTTGACATATTAATCGTATTGATATGACAAGTCCTTCATTCATCCCGGCTGGAACCAATTCCGGGGACTTCCCTGGCAATCGAGCAGAATAAGGTAATGGGTCCTGCATTTATGAAAGTCCGGGATATTTCAACAGGAATAATTGAACCGTCCTTTCTCTGGTGCACTGACTGAGTACGGGAGATGTATGATTCTTTATCCGGTTCCTGCCACATCGCTTCCCATTTCTCCGAGGTTATGGTTGGATTGATGGTAAATATGGTTATTTCCAGCATCTGTTTCTTGTCATAGCCAAGCAGCATGAGACTCGTCTGGTTTGCATGCCAGACTTTTCCGGACCGTTCGAACAGGATTATCGAATCTGAAGCATTATTGAATGCTGCTTCGATGATCAGCAGTTCACGTTCAATCCGTTCCCGTCTGGCGATCTCCGCCATGAGATCCTGGTTCGCCTGCCGCATCTCCCTGGTTCTTTGTTTTACCAGAGACTCAAAGCTTGCGTGATAGGTATTCAGTTGTTCTTCAAGATGCTGCTGCCTGGAGATGTCGTGCCCTACTGCCAGAAACCCGGCAAGGGACCCTTCTTCAGAAAAAATCCCCCGGTATGTCCATTCTTCCCATGCGACCATCCCGTCCGGCTGAATAACCTTAAAAGAGATAATCCGGACCGGGGACTCCTGGCAGATCTCCTGTTTCATTCTTGTCAGTAGTCCGAGATCTTCGTGCGAGATGAGCGGTTCATAGGGAAATCCAATGAGTTCTTCGGGATTTCGGTTCATTCTGATACAGAATGGCCGGTTAACCCGCTGAAGGATACCCCCGGGGGAGCTTCTGAACATATACTCGGTGAGGTCATCAGATACTGCCTTGAGCTCCTTGCTGCAGAGAGCAGCCTCCCTGATTGTCTGATAATACTCCGTATGATCCGTAATAAGGAGAGAACAGCCCGCTCTTCCGTCATCAAATACCGCCGGTATTATCCGGATGCTGAGGTGTCGTGGTTTTTTCCGCGAGTTGATTGTTATCTCTGCGGATGAAGGGGATCCAAACACCGCATCCTTGCATTTTTCCGGCATGTCTCCTGACATGAGATACTCGAGTGATTTGTCAGATATGCTTCTCCCGATGATATCCTCTTTTATATCGAATAATTCTTCGATCTCATCAGATAATTCCCTGATGGTGAGCCGGGATGAGATGAGGATGTATGCCCCGTTATGAAACTGACGGATGACTGCTGCAGGAATTCTCTGTGAAAGCTGGTATATTTTTGAGGTTCCCATGATCCGGAGGTTGACATCCCCTTTCATCTGGAGGGTATCGAGATACTTGGATGTTGTCGTCCGGTGCAGGTGTAATTCCCTGGATATCTCGGTGATAGATAATCCCTGCGGATTTTTCTGTAATAATTCTTTTATCCGTTGAATTTCCTCGTAATCCCCGATCATTTCTGGCTCTCGTATCTCACCGGGTTGCCGGCATTATGTCGTACATATTCATGAGATCTGATGCGAGATAAGGATAACTCATTTGCGTGTTGGTAAATAATATCGACGTATGTCATTTATTTTACAAAAATATCCCTCAATGGCGCGGATTAACGTACAACATATATGTCACACCAATCGCAAATATTATCTATAAAAATTACTCTGAACGTGATGATGCCTGACATTTTTACGATAGCGAGGTTCCTATAGTCTTCCGGTCAGGCGAGCCGGCAGGTTATGACCCTGAATGCTGGTGAAAAAGCCGTAACGATGAAAAACCCGGAAAAATCGTCGTGTTCAGATCTTTTCAACGGTGATTCGTACGCGATCCCCGGGTATCAGTCCGTGGCCCTTGGGAATATCGATGTTAAACCAGAGGACTTTCGGGTCATTCTGGGTATTATCCTGGGACATCAGGCAGTCTTTGTATTCGTTGATATCGCCGATAAATTCCAGCTCAGACTCAAACGATATGATCTCTTGCATACTAAACAATGGAAAAAATGAGGATTTAATGTTTTACCGGGGAGACCATCCAGGTGGTGCTGTTTGAATAGCTCCACCTGACAATGGACAGTTCCTGACAGATTTCTGCGAGGATTGCCATGTTAGTCCCGACTTCCTTGGAGGATAACCCCAAATCTTTTGCGATGTACTTGGACTTGAAGTAATGTCTCCCCGACTCGAGCCCTTTTCTGAGATAAGTCACGAGACGCGACTGCGTCTCATTATACTTCTCTCTAAATGGTATGTGTGATGGCATTATGAAACCTCCATCAGCGTACTTTAGAAATAAGATTCCAGAGATAAAAAGCTACCTCTTTCTTCATGATCAATCATTGCCATTCTTTAGGCTGTAGGGAATGCCCCGATCTTTTCAGAAAGCCGTGAAATGACTTCGTCACGCATTCCTTCGACAAATTTTATGCTGCCTACCACGAGATGACCTCCCCCGTTCACTCCGGCTCCCTGTATCTCTTCACGAAGTTCCCTGACCATGAGGGGGATATTCATAAGCACGCCACGGGATCGCAGAACAACGAAATCAGGGCCAAATCCCAGGGTAACAACCGGCTGTCCGGCATATTGCTGGCAAAGACGGTCATGAACCTCGCCGCACGTTTTTCCCGGTGGCGGGAACGTGAATTTATGGGCGTGGATCTCGACATCAATTTTAAAGAGATGGGCACCGTTGGGAAGCCGGGACTGGATGACGTGTGGCATGCAGGTCTTGACCTGTTCGGTGATTGCAAACTCTGCTTCTGATACCAGGAGATCCACGATGGATCTGAACCGGTCATGATCGTCGTTCAGATCGAGAATATCCTTGATGAGTTCTTTTCCGTCGTTGAACCTGAGATAGAACTGGATATAATCGAGGGCCAGGGCTATCTTTCTGCAGTCTTCTTCGCAGAACCGATCGGCTACCAGATCGAGATACTGTTGCCGTTCGGGTGCCTCGCTCCGGTCAGCCACCCCTGCAACCGCGGCGATATGGCGAACCTGGCGATCAACCCCGGGGAAGATTAACCGTGCAATCTCTGTTCCGAGCATACCTGCGGTTATGCCATAATCTCCACCGACATGATAGGGATTCACATGTGCCTGGAGAAACTGATCCACGATCTCATCAGGATGATGGTGATCGAAGACGATCATGGGGATCCCATACACCCGTGCCATCTTCATGGCAGGCAGGTCTTCCTCGGTAGAACCATTATCGGTCAGAACAATCATCGGCATCTTCTGCCCGAATCTCACGTTATCCCGCGTGGCATAATCGAGATCCCTGACGATGTCCTCGATCTCATAGAACGGTGCTTTGGAGGGTGCCCGTTTGAAGAGGTAACTTGCCGTATCGTAATCCCCTCCTGATTCATTGATGAGGGCTACGACAGCCTGTTCGATTGCTACTGCCGAACAGATACCGTCTGCATCAGCATGATGCCTCAGCAGGATTGGCTGGGCGGTAAATATTGCCCGCCTGATCTGTTTTGCGATCTTTCGCATCTCCGGCCTGAGACGGAGAAGCACCGGACTCTCGATAAGCAGGGGGATATCTTCAGGTTCAGCCCTGTCATCGATTGCCTGTTCGATACGGTCAAGAACCTCTTTTCCCTCCTCTCCGCGAAGGGGTTCAAGTCGCGCAAGTTCTACCTGGAGTTGTCCTCCCCGCATCATCACTTCACCGGTTGCCCTGACACTGTCTCCCTGGTTTACATCAGGAAATGCCCTTTTTCCTGCTTCGATAAATCCTGCTGCATTTTCAGTTCCACTTTCATCCACAAGGGTGAAGATCGTAGGTCCGGAGGTCTGTTTTATCTGGACAACCTGGCATTCCAGGGTAACTGTCCTTCCGATTTTCCGCCCCAGTTCATCGAGCCGGGTCGTCCGGCGCTTGCATACGACCGGCTGGACCTGGTATGAGGTGATCACTACCTCCTCAAGGTCTATGTTCCCGTTATCCCGGATGTTTCCCACCCGGACAATCACCGTGTCACCCTCGTTGTGACTCATCAGCATGTTGCTTTTATGTATCAGTCCCTTGATTGAACTATTCAGATATACAAAGGTGCCAAAGTTAGCAAAACCCTGTACCTTACCGATATATGTTTTTCCGATGACGATGTCGGTAATACTGCATCCATCGCCAAGGCTGTAAACAATTGTCTCTGTTCCTGTAGGCATACAACTCACCAGAGCAAAAATCCGGCCTGTCAGCCGGGAGACAGAATCCAAGCGAATCCGTCATCCATCGAAGGCGGAACTTTGTTATAACGTCAGAATAATGCTGTCTCCGGAATAGAGACA
>JAJRBL010000161.1 GCA_028679485.1 Methanospirillum sp.
AATACTATTTTAAATGTACCATATCTCCATTCTTTTCAACAGCGATATCATTAACATCGTGGAGAATCATTACTCCACGAGGTATTGGAAATGGGACTTCTTGACGGTATCGGCGGCGCCTTAGGTGGAATGCTCTCTTCACCTGAGGGAAAAGAGCAGATTGTGAAATATTTATCCTCACCTGAAGGAATAACAATGCTTAAGCAGTTTCTTGGGACTACTGAAGGAAAAAAACTATCCGAAGAACTCCTGATGCCAATTCTTGAAAATCTTGGTGTTCCGGATTCTATCAGGCAGTCATTGAAACAGTATATTGCATAACGATTATTTCTGGAGCGGCGTATGTGTTGAGGTGGAATACCCGCTATTCAAAGGTTTTTTTCGAGGGCGAATCATCCCCGATGTATCTTTGGATCAGTTTCGTTAAAATCCGTTCAGGAAGAAGAGAAATGGGGAAAGAAATCCCCTTGGATTATTTCCTTTTGACGAATCAGCGCCCGAAATCAATATGCCCTTTGTAAGGATCGGTTTTAAGGAGCCTGACTACAACCCTGTCTCCGACCCTGAGTCCCTTTTCGCCGGTCATTACCCGTCCCTCGGCAGGAGGGGAAACCAGCCTGACATATGTCCCTTTTTCAGAAGCCCCGGTTACAAATGCCTCGAATCTCTCTCCAATCCGTTTCTCGAGAAGAACGGCTGCAGCTGACTTTCGCATATATCGTTCGACCTTGTTGGCTGCTTTTTCACGTTCGGAAAGCCATTCCGCAGCCTCTTCAAGTTCCCGGATATGGTATGGCGGTTTTTTCTTTGCAAGAACTGATTTGATAAGCCGCTGGATGATGAGATCGACATATCGTCGGTTTGGTGCTGTTCCATGAGTATAATCTGTCACTGCAAGGGCAAAATGGCCGATTGGCTTTTTTCCCGGAATATATGAGACATATTCACCTGAACCCATGAGCTTGACAATAGTCAGCGAGAGATCCGGAAACCGTTCAGGGTCTGCAATCCTTCGCTTTAACAGGAATGCAGAAAGTGACCTGACATCAGGTTTTTCAGAGAGGAATTCATGGTACTGTGCTGCAACCGTCCGTATCTCCTCCCAGTACTTGGGCACCCGGACTACCCGCTGGATCATCGGAAAGCCTGCATTATCCAAAAAATCAACAATCGTTTCGTTTGCGGCTACCATGAACTCCTCGATCAGGCATCGTGCCGCATTCTGTCTCTGGATAATAAGGTCGGTGATGATACCGTCTTCTGCAACAACCTGGGTCTCCAGGGTTTCAAAATCCAATGCCCCGTTATCCCTGCGTTTCTTCCTGAGTCGAACTGCAGCCTTGTTCTGAAGTTGGATCTGGTTCTCAAGCCCGGGAATCTTTTGAACCGATTCGGGGGGCGGTGTTTTCTCCTCCAGCCAGTCTCCGATATCCTCATAGACCAGTTTTGCCCTGTTGGATACGATCCCCTGGTATACACTGCCATATTTCACACTTCCGTCTGGAAGAACCGTATATTCGATGATGATTGCCAGGTAATCATGACCGGGAAGGAGCGAGGAGATCCCTTTGCATAACCGGTCCGGAAGCATGTGGAATATAATGATACCAGGATATACCGATGTGCCGTTATGAGCTGCATGTCGATCGACGAGAGAATTTTTCGTAACATAGTGATCAACATCAGAAATGGCGACACGTACTAGTATTTCACCATTTTTTTCTTCTTTGCAGTACTCGATCTGGTCAAGATCCTGGGAGTCATTGTTGTCTATTGATGACCAGAGAAGCATTCGCAGGTCCTGGATATCCTGCCCGGAATGAGATTGATTAGTACGAGAGAATGATTCAGCCTCTTGGATGACCGGGCCTGGAAATCCGGGATGAAACCCGTACTGTTTCATGACATCCCATGCAATGGTCTTCAGGTCTATACGCTGACGCGTCATCATTATTACCAGTCAGGAGTTATGTCATGGTGACAGATAGGTGTTCGTATCTTATGGGAACTATGAACAATTTTGTATCATCAGGAATAATCCTGTAACATGAAACGATCTATCGGGAAGAAACCCGCTATCATTCCCACGCCGGTACTCATTATCGGGACGTATGACCCGGATGGAAAACCGAATGTCATGACTGCCGCATGGGGCGGGGTATGTTCCTCCGATCCCCTCAGCATATCCTTTTCCGTGCAGAGATCCCGTCATACGTATGCTGCCTTGATGAAAAACAAGGAATGTACCATCAGTATTCCCTCAGCATCCCACGTAACGGAAGCCGATTTTTTCGGGATCGTATCTGGAAAGACGGTGGATAAATTTGCAGCAACCGGCCTTACCCCGAAAAGAGGGAACCTGGTCAATGCTCCCTATGTGGAGGAATTTCCCCTGGTCATGGAATGCAGGATTACCCGGGTGGTAGATATAGGTGTTCATGATCATTTTATTGCAGAAGTCCTTGATGTCAGCGTGGATGAACAGTATACCGATCTGAAGGGACAGCCTGATCTTGGAAGTATCAGGTTTTTCTATTACCACCCCCTGGAACGATCCTACCATGCTACGGGTGAATTTCTGATGAAGGCCTTTTCTGCCGGCAGTCTTTTTCAAAAATAACTCCCTGTTTCGGAAAATACGCCACGCTCCGGGATATGGAAAAATGACACCAGGTTGGAAAGATCCGGGACGATACTATTATATCTGATATAAACGTGATATCTGATCCGGAACAGGTATGAAATTCGCATATATTGCAATCCCGATGATTTTGCTCCTGTTATCTGCAGGATGTACTTCCTCTAACCAGGATGAAGAATTAAAAAACCTTGTTAATGATACAATCAGTGTTTTTGTTATCCAGAATGGTTATTTGGAACAGCCATACCATGGGGCATCGGTTTCTGATCTTACCATATTGAAATCCTATGCAGAACAGGCAAAGTCAAAGGCCGAGGCTATGACCCTCTCAGACAACGGCAAAAAAGCACGGGACCTGTATATCCTGTCACTTGATAATACCATCAAAGCCGTGGATACCCTGACAGCAGATCTCGGTCCAGACGATACTAAGGTAGAGACAACAGCCCCGGCAACAAACTACCTTATCCAGACCAAATCCAACCTGGATTCAGTTGCTCAGTTGTTAAAGATAACCACCTAATTTTTCAGGGAAAACCCGGGTTTTCAGGATCTGATATCGCTGCATGTGCTGCAGCAAGCCTGGCAACCGGAACACGCGGCCCTGAACAGGATACATACGTAAGCCCAATCTTGTGACAGAACATGATGGAAGCCGGGTGACCCCCGTGTTCGCCGCAGATGCCGACTTTCATATCCGGACGTGTCTTTCTTCCCCACTGGACTGCCAGCTCCATGAGTTTCCCGACTCCCTTTACATCCAGAACTTCAAAGGGATTATCCTGAAGAATATGGCTCATATTATACATGGGAAGAAACTTGTTCTCTGCATCCTCACGGGAGAATGAGAAGGTTGCCTGGGTGAGATCATTTGTTCCAAACGAGAAGAATTCT
>JAJRBL010000162.1 GCA_028679485.1 Methanospirillum sp.
AGCTTACGTCTCCGCATACCTGGGATACCTGGGATTATTTCCTGAAATCCCCTGTCTGTATTCCCCATACCCAGGATCCGGTGTTGTACGGGATCAGGGGTGATTCATCTTTCAGCGTGTGCCATGCCATATCCCTCATCAGGTCAGAACCCCCGGACCTGATCCAGATCTGGATGACAAACCAGGGGACAGATGCCCACCTCCTGCCCGGGTTGATCCCCGATCTAAAGGAAGGAAGATCGTACCTCGTGGCAGGCACGGTGGACCAGGCACCGGTCACGACAGAGGGGGGTCATGTGACGTTTTCATTACGTGATCAAGGGGCATGTGTATCCTGCATGGCCTTTGAACCGACGAAAAAGTTCCGTGAGATTGTCCGTTCCCTGCGATCCGGCGACCGGGTTCTTGTGGCCGGAAGTTACCTGAGGAGTTCCATGAACCTGGAGAAGATCTGTATAGTGAGCCTCAGCAGGGCAGGTATACACAAGGCTCCCATCTGCCCGGAATGCAACAAACTGATGACCAGTGCCGGAACAGGAAAGGGTTACAAGTGCAGAAGATGCGGGCGGCATGATATGAATCCCGAGATCTTGTATGAAGAGAGAACCGTTCTTCCCGGCTGGTATGAAGTACCCCCCGGGGCAAGGCGTCATCTGGCAAGACCGGTTATCAGGGGGAATGTGCCTGAAGATGCCTCGTATCTCCCGGTTAACCGTGCAAAAACGCAGGAAAGCAGGGAGTGATCCCGTGGCCAGAGATTTGTTCCATATCACTTTCACCATCCCCCATCAGATACTTTGCGTCATAACACCTACATATACGGCATGGATTGTGAAATCCCGGTAAAACAAGTCCACCTGCATCCAGGCATGAAGGTGGAAGAACTGATCCGGGTAATGGAGAAGGCGGGAGCATATAATGGCGGAGCACTTACCCGGGCTGTAGAGATAACCGGTACGATGTTCGGGAGAGAGGACGTAACCCGTTTTTTTGGCCTTGCAGGAGCCATGGTTCCGGCCGGGATGGGGGGGATTGTCTCTGATCTCATCGAAAACAACTATATTGATATCCTGGTCTCGACCGGTGCAAACCTGACCCATGATATCATCGAGGCCATCGGGTGTCACCATTTCCGCGGAACTGAAAAATGCAACGACATTGAACTCAGGCACGACGAGATAAACCGGATTTATGATGTTTATCTGCCAAACGAGTCATTTATCCGGTTTGAAGAGTTCATGCAGGATATTTTTTCTAAAATCCCCGACGGGACGGTCATATCCATCTCTGATCTGCTGGCCCATATCGGTTCGCATCTTTCGACCGGAATTCTCGCAACCGCAGCCCGGAAAAACATCCCGGTATTCTGTCCGGCGATCCAGGATTCCATGATTGGTCTCCAGTTCTGGCTGTACCGCCAGACCCATAAGATAACGGTGGATGCCTTTGGTGACATGAGCAGAATCATTGACCGTTGTTTCGCTGCTCCTGTTGCCGGTGCCTTTTTTGTAGGAGGAGGAGTGCCGAAGAATTATATCCTCCAGAGTATGCTCATGACACCGAGAGGATTTACCTACGCGGTCCAGCTGACGGGAGATCGCCCTGACCTTGGCGGCCTTTCCGGTGCAACACTGGATGAAGCCCGTTCCTGGGGCAAAGTCGACGAGGATGCCAAGACGGTCACCGTCTACGGTGATGCAACGATAACCTTTCCCCTCATCATCTCTGCCGTTCTGGAGAAGAAGCCATGACAGATCTCATCCTTGCCCTTGATGTTACCTCAAGAACCGAAGCCCTCAGGATATCCCTGGAGACAGCGCCGTATCTTGATGCCATAAAGATCGGCTACCCGCTGGTTCTTGCAGAGGGGCTGAATATTGTTCGGGATCTCTCAGAATTCGGTCTTCCGGTCATCGCAGACTTCAAGGTTGCCGATATACCGAATACCAACCGTCTTATCGCAGAGGAGGTCTTCTCCCACGGATGTTCAGCCATTATCTGTCATGGGTTCGTGGGAAAGGACTCAGTCCAGGCTTGCGTTGACACAGCCCACGACCACCGGGGCGAGTGCTATGTCGTCACTGAGATGAGTCATCCGGGAGCAGTCGATTTCTTTCATGGCGGGATAGCGGAACGAATAGCAGTATTGGTTGATGAAACGGGTGCAGATGGTATCATAGCACCGGCAACGCGACCGGATAGAACGTCCCTTCTGCGCAATCTGGTGGGGAATAAAAAAATCCTTTCACCCGGCGTCGGCGCACAGGGCGGAGATCCGACAGCAATCGCGGCAATAGTCGATGGAATCATTGTGGGAAGGGCGATCTACGAATCACCTGATCCTGCCGGGTCAGCCAGGGAATATGGGAAATACCGGTGAATTTCATGGAGAGATCAACCGTTTTTCCGAATATTGATATGCATTTGCAGCAGGAAGTATGTACATGAACTGGTCCGACGAGCAGCAGAAGATCGCGGAGCGGTACTCCTGCAAGGAGGATGTCCCCGCAGATGAGCGGAGATACAAGTGTCATACCTGCCATCTGATCGTCGATGAGAGTCCCTGTCCGGTCTGCGGGGATGTAAACCCTGAAATCATGTGTCCACTGGATACCTGTGACTGTTCCCACGATATAACCGGAACTATCGAGTACTGTCCCCTCTGTGGTGAGCCGGTCTGTCCTGAATGCGGATGCCATGATGTAGTCCAGATCAGCAGGGTTACCGGCTACCTTCAGGATGTATCAGGATGGAATGCAGGAAAACAGCAGGAACTCAAGGACCGTCATCGCTATAGTGTGGCATGAGATATTACCTCCGGGATTCCTCCTTTGTTATCAGGGGCAGATTCCGTATCTGCAGTTCTGGTACGAATGGTGGAATCCGGGACTGTACGACGCTTATCAATCACGAGGTCGCTGATCCCTCCTGCAGGGATCCCGACGCGGTGGTGGTGAATGTCGCATCTTCCCTGGGTTTCTCACCTGCCGCTTCCGCTGTTCTTTTAACAGCAGTACCGATACGTACCTTATGTATCCTCTCCTGTGATCCCCTGACGGTATTCATTACCGCAGGAATCACCCATCCTGATCCTGAAGGGGGTATTATCCCTGAAAAACCAGGTTTCGGAACGATAAATATCATTATGGTAACCTCTGAAGGATTATCAGACCAGGGCCTGGTTGATTCCGTGATATAGGTGACAGAAGCCATTAGCCTGGCTCTGTGAATTGCAGGATATGTGTTTGGTGGAACCCTGACGGAAGCGGTGATCACCGCAACCGATTCATGTTGCTCTATCAGGTATGCAGGAAGTGCG
>JAJRBL010000163.1 GCA_028679485.1 Methanospirillum sp.
ACCCGGATAAGAGAGCAGGCCTGCTCCTGGAACTCGGTCAGCCTGATCCATTCAAGGGGTCCCAGGATCAGGTCATCACGGTGAAGAACAATATTCCTGATCTCGGCAAGGAGAACGGAGCCTGGAATCCCCGCTACCATTCCCTGGATGAGCAACTGCCTGATCAGGTATTCCCTCGTAATTTCACGAAGGTCCTCGAGGATCTCTTCTGCCCCCTGGTGCAGGATAACAGTAGGAAAGATATCTGCTGCAAGAAATTCCTCTACGATTTTTGCAGCAGTTCCTGACATGAGAACCGCTATCCAGAGACCCGGAAGTACTGCCTCTCCCCCCTCCTCACTCATGTAGGGGGTAAGGTATCCTTCCAGGAAGTCGCCGTTGTAGAGGTGGAGAGACCTGATAAGTGAGTACGCTTCCTTCTCCCTTCCGGGTATGATATTATCCCGGATAAGGAGACGAACCCCTTCAATCCGTTCCCGAAACGGATGATACGCAAGCAGAGAGAAATCATCAGGATTCTGGACAAAAGCAACATCGGCATGGCTATCCTCAAGTCTTTCCTCCCTAAGCAGGGCAGCCCAGCGCAAGGCCACCTCCTCTGCATTCCCAAGCCTTCCGGCAGCCAGGAATCCATATATTTTGTCGCTGAGCGATTCTGACGCCCCCGACATGTATGAGCGGAGAATTTCCTCTGCGGAGATGGTATCTCCCACCCGGTGGCAGTGATCTGCATACCGGAACCTGAAGATCGGGCTCTCCATGATTCGGGAGTCATGGGAGATCAGGGCGATTGCGGCCTCATCATCGTGGAGGGAGGTCAGCAGGGCTTCAAGGGAGAAAAATGCCGGGTAAAAATCATCATCCTCCTCGATCAGGCCCCGTACATCTGCACAGATATCAGAGATTATTTTTGATCGTGACTGGTCTCCGAGGAGATCAAAGCCATCTGAGAATACCCTGACATTATCCTTGTCGCCAAAAAAGGAGTGCATATGTTCCATGCAGATATTTCGTGCATACTACTTATGCGATCCCTATCCTGAATCGGTTGGAAGGTCGCTGTCACCAGACTTGATGTCATTACCTCATGGGTGAGGCAGAAATAATCCGGAGAACAAACCAACTTATAATCTCATATACCCATGACCGAACCGGAAAACCTCACCAATATCCTCACGTCGCTCCTTGATGAACTCCGTACCGGAGGAAATGAGAGGGAATGGATCGAGTGCAAGGTGAGTTATGCCAATCCCCAGGATATCGGTGAGTATATCTCTGCCCTTGCCAATTCATCCACACTCAATAACAAAGAAAACGGGTGGATGATCTGGGGGGTGGAAGATGGGACCTGGCTCCCGGTCGGGACAACGTTCTCCCCGTCAAAGTTGAAAGTAAAAGCAAAACCCGCCCCGCCCCAATACACAACCGACAAAGAGCAGGGAGAAGAACTCACCAATTGGTTACTACGCCAGTTAGCTCCGGGAATTGACATCCGGTTTTATGAATTCCTGTACCAGGACAAACCGGTAGTACTTCTTGAGATTCCTGCTGCAGCACAGACACCGGTCAGTTTTCATGACCAGGAATTCATCAGGGTAGGCAGTTACAAGAAACGGCTGAAAGAATACCCGGAGAAAGAACGGGCATTGTGGCACATATTCTCCCGGACTTCCTTCGAGGGTTTAATAGCCACGTCCGGTATGAGCGATGACCAGGTCCTCGGGGTACTCAGGTATGAATCCTACTTTGAACTCCTCGACCTTCCCATCCCTTCAGAAAGAACCCGGATTCTCCACCGCCTCGAAGAAGACAGATTGATTAAGGCAGAAACCTCTCACTCATGGGCAATCACCAACCTGGGGGCAATACTTTTCGCCCGCAAACTCAGCGGATTCAGCACGCTGAAACGTAAATCCCTCCGGGTGATTCTCTACGAGGGTGTCAGGAGAACAGGCTCAAAGAAAGAACATCTGTTTGATGAAGGATATGCTTCGTCCTTTGAAGAGGTAATCCGATATATCAAGGACCTCACCCAGGCCGGGGAGTTAATCGAAGACGGATTCAATAAGAAGATCTACACCTACCCTGATATCACCATCCGCGAACTCATACCCAATGCCCTTATTCATCAGGATTTTCAGATCACCGGAACCGGTCCGATGGTTGAGATATTTGATGACCGGATGGAGATCACAAACCCCGGATCACCACTGATGGATACCCTCCGGTTCATAGATATTCCACCAAAATCCCGGAATGAAGACCTCGCTGCGTTTATGCGACGAATAGAAATTTGTGAGGAGCGAGGGAGTGGAATTGACAAGGTGATCGAATCAGTCGAACACCTTATTCTCCCCCCTCCCGATTTCATCAATTATGATTCAAGTACGAAGGCAATATTGTATGCCCGGAAAGATTTTTCCGATATGGATTGGGACGAACGGGTCCGGGCATGTTACCAGCATGCCTGCCTCTGTTCGGTATCCAACCAGGTGATGACGAATGCATCTCTGAGAGTGAGATTTGGTCTGAATGAGACAGAATCATCCACGGTATCTCGAATTATCCAGGAGACCCTGAAAAGGGACCTGATTAAACCGGCAGATCCGGATAG
The DNA here is from genome assembly GCA_028679485.1 of Methanospirillum sp. Lineage (GTDB taxonomy): Archaea > Halobacteriota > Methanomicrobia > Methanomicrobiales > Methanospirillaceae > Methanospirillum. The sequence goes on from JAJRBL010000163.1 coordinate 2,615, forward strand.
TCATTCAAAAAGACATGCAAAATATATCCCCTTCTGGCAATAATTGATATCACCATTGGATGAAAGTTGTAACTTTCAGATATTCTCCTTATTTTAACCGGGTTCTTATTGTTTGAGAACTGGTGCCTGAATCAGAATATGCTCATATTGAACGTATTATTCAAATCGGATTGAATTCCTATTTGATGGTTATTTCATTGATTAAATATGTTCCGAGTGACACCACAGACCACTTTGAATGAAGAGAATGATTAAACCCTCCAATACCTGAACACCCATAAAGTTCCGATCTTATCTCATCGAAAAAGTGGATGAGGAAAATTATCCTATTTGTATCGATAATTTTGCAAAAGAAGCGATTTCTTATCTGATGGTTATTTCATCGCTAATAAAGTACCTGGTGATCTGAATTGAAAAGGGGAGGTCTCATTTATGCAAAAATATCCTGGTGGGTTCACTCTTTGCCTCATCATAGCAATCTCTGAATACTACGCCCCTGCAACCGACACTCCCG
>JAJRBL010000164.1 GCA_028679485.1 Methanospirillum sp.
CTCCCAGTACTGCCGGCCGCATACCGGACAATAGAAAAGCGGCATATCTTCCGGAACGATATCATTCCTGGAGTCTTTTCCCGGGGGTATCGCTCCTTCCCTAAGAAGTGCGTTGCATCGTGAACACCGTGTCAGCCGTATATCAGGAACGATGATCCCGGCTCCGGCCAGCTGCATGATCTGTCCGGCTATATCAGATGCACGGAGGTATATGGCATATGTACCGCCTCTCTCCGCCAGTTCGGCATCACGGGTGAGGATATACCTTCCTTCCCTCCGTGCGGCCTCAAGGAGAAGGGTATCTTCCCGGGGATTTCCGGGGGGGAGATCGTTGGCACTTGTGCTGTCATACCCCATGAACCTGAGATATTTGCAGAGTGATCCTGCCATCCTGTCACAGAGAAATTTTTGTTCGGCATCAGGGACAGTCATAGGTGTGTTACGATACCGGTACTCTCACCGCAATGGGCACACTTATCTCCGTTCAGGTGAACCGGCCCTACCGCATACCCGGACCGGCCGATAAGGAGATTATCGCAGTGCGGACACCAGGTATGTTCGTACTGGTGGCCGGACACATTACCCAGGTAGGGATATTTGAGCCCTCTTTCTTTCGCAATCTGGTATGCTCTCTCCAGGGTTCTGACCGGTGTCGGCATGAGCTCCTGCATGTGGAAATCAGGATGAAACCTCGTGAAATGAACCGGCGTTTCAGGCCCGAGATCTTCGATGACCCAGTCAACCAGTTTTTTTGTCTCATCCGGTGAGTCATTCAGCCCGGGTATGAGAAGATTCACGACCTCGATGTGAAGGCCGAGTTCCTTTGCCCTTAGGGTCGTGTCAAGAACCGGCTGTAGGTGCGCCCGGCATACAGAATGGTAAAACTCCTCGGTGAATGCCTTGATATCCACCCTCCAGGCATCAAGGTACGGGGCAAGATCGGTAAGGGCAGTTTCCGTCATGTAACCGTTGGTTACGTATATCGTCTTTACCTGGTTCTCATGGGCAATCTTTCCCATGTCCTGAGTGTATTCATACCAGAGGGTCGGTTCATTATACGTCCATGAGATTGAGGAGCATCCCTGGGAGATTGCCCGTTTCACCCCTTCTTCCGGGGAGATCATCTGGAGATGGGCAAATTTTAGATCTGCATGGGAGATATGCCAGTTCTGGCAATGGGTACAGGAGAAGTTACAACCGACACTGCCGAGGGAATACGAAAGAGTCCCGGGAAGAAAATGATATAACGGTTTTTTTTCTATCGGATCTATTGCTTCTGCAGATACTCTCCCATATGTTTCAGCGGTCAGCTGACCGTGAATTGAACGTCTGACTCCGCAAATACCGGTTTTTCCATGCAATATCCTGCACCGGTGGTTACAGAGTCCGCATTGCAGGGTATCACCGTCTGTATGAGTATATTGTCGCGCTTCCATGATGGTATACCACGGTTACGGAAGGTCCAGCGCTTCCGTTTATATATGTCCAGATTGTTCTGAATAACCTATATGGTTTCTATCAGGTAACGTATGTGCTTGAATGCTTAGTATCGTACTCTCATTGGGCGGGTCCATTCTCCTTCCTGAGATACATCAGCCCAATATCAAACCATATATCTCTGTTCTTACCAAGATTTCTGCGAAATACCGCCTTTTTGTTGTCGTCGGTGGGGGAGGGACTGCCCGCCAGTATATCAGCCTTGCCAGGACTTTTGACGCCGACGAAGCCTTTTCTGATGAACTTGGTATCCTCGTGACACGGCTCAACGCCACCCTTCTTATCGGCGCCCTTGGAGAGCGTGCCTATCCCAAAGTCGTCGAGAGCCATACTGAAGCATTATGTGCAGGGGAGTCAGGAAAGATAGTGATCATGGGAGGTATCACTCCGGGACAGACCACCGATGCAGTAGCGGCCGTGCTTGCTGAACGGGTCCGGGCATCGTTGTTTATTAATCTCACCGCTGTTGACGGGATTTATTCCGCTGATCCCCGTAAGGATCCAAAAGCAAACCGATATGAAAAAATGACCGCATCAGATTTGCTGGAAGTGGTTGTGGGCCAGCACGCGGTCGCAGGTGTCAACACGGTCATGGATATTGTGGCGGTGAAGATGGTAGAAAGGTGCGGTATCCCTCTTCTCGTGATGGATGGACGCGATCCAAATCTGCTTTTAGAGACTCTTGAGACCGGGAAGATCTCCGGAACCCTGGTCTCTCCAAAAGGGGAGAATCCTCTCCCGTTCAGGTAAGAAAGAGAATACTATAAATGTAATTTGATCAAATCTTAATCCCGCACGGGGTAATAGGGTAGCCTGGTCCATCCTAGAGCGTTTGGGACGCTTTGACTGCAGTTCGAATCTGCATTACCCCATGTCTGTATGGCAGCACCAGATCCTGTTATAATTATCAATCTTTTACGGGGGCAGTACGACCTGCCATCGCATGCCAGCGAGTTTCTCCATTTTGACAACCCTTATGAGATACTGATCGCCACTATACTTTCTGCCCAGACAACGGATAAAACAGTCAACATCGTTACCCGGGAGCTTTTTGCCCGGTACCCGGACGTCTCGGATCTTGCATCCGCGAATACCGCCGATATTGAGAACATAATTCACAAAACCGGTTTTTATCATGCCAAGGCCCGGAATATCATAGCAGCATCGCAGGTGGTTATCAGACAGTTCAGGGGAGTGGTACCGGACAGGATGGCAGACCTCGTAGTACTACCCGGTGTAGGCAGGAAAACTGCAAATATTGTACTCCACCACGCATTTGGTAAAACAGAAGGAATTGCCGTGGATACCC
>JAJRBL010000165.1 GCA_028679485.1 Methanospirillum sp.
AAACTCTGCCGGTGTAAGTACCGGTACGGGAAAACGGACCTGGTCATCGAATGCAAGCCGGGGACAGGCGGTATTCACGTAACAGGGGTATCCAAGGTTGAGAAGCTGGTCAGGACTGACTTCGCGGATCACGATCTGGTACGCGTGGGGAGAAAGAGCGGTGAGCCGGTCTGCGAGATCCCTGCGGCACTGGCCGGTCTTGGAGGAGAGGATGATCCCGAACCTGTCAGCCTCTTTTGCTTTCTGGATCAGGCCGAACCGTATACGGAGGAGCCTGTCCGCATCTGCCTCCTGGATCTGGCCGGTGACCGGGTCGCAGGCAAGTACCCGTGACCCCGTGGCAAGTTTTATTCCCACGGGGTGAAACATACCGGTTCCGAGAAAGATGATCTCGTCTGCCCTGGTATTTCGTGCTGCACTAAATGAACATCCCAGTACCTGGCCCGGGTACGGTGTCCTCGGCGAGGAGGATCCGATTACGACATCAAATCCTTCACCAGCCAGGATCTCTGCTGCAGAGTGAAGCAGATGCACATGCTGGACGGTGCTGACCAGGCCCACCCGTCTTCCCCGCAGCAGCGGGACAACATTACTGATAACCGAGAGATCGCCTTCCACCGGCCATAACTCATACAGAACCCGTTCCGTATCATCGACCGGGGCATGACCGATATGGACGAGAACATCTGCCAGATCGCGGGCATACAGGTCGAGATCACAGGCACCATAACAGGGTTCCCCGCTCAGGATGACTTCGAACCCGGCAACCTTCAGTTCCGCGGCTATCTTCCGGAGTGTCCGTTTCAGGCCCTCCGGGGCCTGGAGGGCGATCCGCCTGTATCCCCGGTCAGAACATGTTTTGATGAGATCAGGCAGTCTGGTCAATAATCTTCACCGAGTCTGTTACTTCAATGGATACCAGGTAGGTGTAGGGAAGCATCAGGGCTGGATCTCCTTTTTTTATGACAAATCCGATATCTACGATCTCTGCCCCGATCTCCCTGAGGGATGTTATGATCCCGTTCATGGTGCCGCCCGTGCTGATGACGTCATCCACGATGACAACCCGGTCACCCCTGTGTATGCCGTTGATGTACATCTCGCCCTTTGAATACCCGGTTACCTGGGAGACCTGGTATTCACCCGGGAGATCGTATCTTCTCTTCCTGATAATATTAAGGGGAATATCGGTCATGAGTGAGAGTGCTGACCCGATCGGGATTCCCATGGCTTCGGCGGTGACGATATACCTGACATCCTCAAGGTCCATGAGGCGTATCAACCCTGCGGCAATCTCGCGAAGGAGGCCTGGTTCAATGGACGGGATTCCGTCGGTTATCGGGTGAACGAAGTAGTTATACTCGCCTTTTTTTACAATGGGGCATGTCAGAAGTGATTTAGTCAGTATGGGGTACATAAGATTCACCAAAATCAACAAGGAATGATTCGATACAGTCACGGGTTACATGTGGCATACAGACGATACGGAGATCCTGGTTCCTGGTATACGAAACCACCCATGGTTTTGGAACCTCCACGTGTTCGAAGGTTGCCACGTTGACATCAGGGGTTACCCTGCGTGAGATCCCGAAGGCCTCCATGCCCTCTATAAGCCGCCTGGTATTCTCCATGCATCCGGTAACCATCGCTTTCATCCCTTTTTTGCCAAGATGGGCCATGACGGCATAGGCGCCTGCAACTGAAGCGCCCGGCCGTGTTCCTGTCAGGCTGTAGGCCTGTTTCGTGGTGAGGTAGGGTGTCTCGACAAGCAGGTTGTTGAAACAGTGATCATCACGGACCATGAGAACGCCCGAGGGGATCGTGCTCATACCCATCTTATGCGGGTCAACCGATATCGAGCCGACTTCCGGTATAGAGAAGTCAAATGCCGGTGCATCATCGATGAAAGGGAGGACGAATCCCCCGAATGCGGCATCAACATGCAGGTGTATCCCTTCCTGCCCGGCGATCTTTCCGAGGGCCGGGACAGGGTCTGTCATCCCGTACTCGGTCGTGCCGGCAACAGCCACGATACAGCAGGTATTCCTGTCAATCAGGCCCGCTGCAGCCTCATGATCCATCCTGTACTGATCATCAAGAGGGGCAATCCGCATCTCGATATCCATCATGCCGCATGCTTTTTCAAAAGAGAAGTGTGCCGATGCCGGAACGATAATATTGGGTTTTTTAATCCCGTTTACGCTCTTCGTAAACCTGAGTACCTGGATGTTTGACTCTGTCCCGCCGGAAGTAGTGCAACCGCCTGCACCAGGCGCCTGAAAAAGGTCGGCACACCACCTGATCAGGTGATCCTCGAGCGATGCAGTTCCCGGAAAAAGGCCAGGATCCCCAAGGTTTGTATCCATGAACTGATTGTGGGCTTTAACGGCTACCGGGTGAGGAATGGTACACATCGAGGAGAGGATATGGGTATAGGGAATATCCTCATTTCGCCTGCCCGTCAGATAACAAAATAGTTCGTCGGCTGGGAGACCATCAGCATCCATGGGGTCTTCTCGCCGCATCAAGGATTATCCGCTGCTCTGTGCGTGCAACCGTTTCGCGGATCTTCGCTATTGCATCGATGTTTGAGGATACGCTCGTAATACCATGCTCAACAAGCCAGGTAACCATATCAGGTTCGCTTCCTGCCTGGCCGCATATGGAAACCTCCACCCCGTTCCTGCGGCATGCCTGGATGGCCTGATCTATCAGGGCGAGGACCGCCGGGTGTTTCGGCCAGTACATGTCGGTGACATTCTCGTTGTTTCTGTCGATGGCGATGGTATACTGGATGAGATCGTTCGTACCGAACGAGGCAAACCTGATCCCTGCCTTGATAAAGTCCTCGATCAGAAGCGCACTGGCCGGAATCTCGATCATGACACCGAGATCCACATTCTCGACATTCACTCCCGCTTCCCTGAAGAGTTCCTTTGCCTGGATGAACTCCCGGGGATGGGATACCATGGGGAACATGATCCCAAGGTTGTCGTATCCGAGATCCCACAGGCGCCTGAAGGTATCGATCTGCAGCCTGAACTGGGTCTGGCTCTGGAGATCGCGACGGATACCACGCCATCCAAGCATCGGGTTGTGCTCTATGGGTTCGCTCTCCCCTCCCTGCATATTCCTGAACTCGTCTGTAGGTGCATCAAGTGTCCTTACCCATACCGGTTTTCCCGGGAAGGCATCCAGGACGACCTTGATACCGTTCATGAGTTCGGTGATAAAGTCCTCTTCGCGGTGATTCTGGATGTACCAGTTGGGAGTTTTATTGAGACCGAGAATAAGATGCTCAATCCGGAGCAGTCCTACTCCGTCTGCGCCGGTTGCTGCCGCCCGCTGGGCAGCTTCAGGCATGGATACGTTTACCTTGACAGATGTGGCGGTGATGATAGTACCCGGTCCTGACGGGATGATAACCTGGCCTGCTGCCTGAGGTACCTGGGTCTCAATAATTCCGTCATAGATGAGCCCCTTTTCCCCGTCAACTGATATTACCTGGCCGTCGGTCAGGATTTTTGTTGCTTTCCGGGTGCCGACGACGGCAGGAGTTCCCAGTTCACGCGAAACAATAGCCGCGTGGCAGGTCATTCCTCCTTCATCGGTTACGATGGCGGCAACTTTCCTCATGGCCGGAACCATGTCGGGATTCGTCATGCGGGTGACCATGATGTCACCCTCCTTTACTTTTCCGATATCGCGGACATCTTCCACGATAATAACCGGTCCGGTTGCAAGTCCCGGCGAAGCCCCCTGTCCCTGGAGGATCACCTTGTCAGCAGAGCCGGCGGAGTCTTTTTTCATGGTATCGCGTCCTTTTATTGTTGTTATCGGGCGTGACTGCAGGATATAGATCTTATCGCCGACGATCCCCCATTCCATATCCTGCGGAGTGCCATAATGCTCTTCAGAAACAATTCCATAGGTGGAAAGACGTTTTACTTCTTCATCTGAAAGAACCTGCTCCTCCTGCCGGTCAGGTTCCACGTCCCTTGATATTGTACCATAATGTCCGTCAGGAACTATTTCTATGAGTTTTACTGATATGAGCCGGTCTGCGGTCCGTTCCAGGCGCCGGTCAAAGACGTACTTGTCGGGAGAGACGGAACCTGACACGACCGATTCCCCAAGGCCCCAGGAACCCTCGATAATGGTGAGGGGTTCCCCGGTTACCGGGTGTGATGAAAAGAGTACACCGGCCTTTTCAGAGGGAACCAACTGTTGTACAACCACGGCGATATTCACCGAATGGTGGTCGAATCCCTGCTTTGCACGGTAATAGATCGCCCTCGCACCATACAGGGATGCCCAGCATGCCTGGATTGAAATAAGGAGTTTGTCGATACCCCTGATGTTCAGGATGGTCTCCTGTTGTCCGGCAAAACTGGCATCCGGAAGGTCTTCAGCAGTCGCGCTTGAACGTGCTGCCACGATCTCGCCGGTCCGGGAAAGTCTCTCATATGCAATCCTGATCTCGTTCTGGAGATCACTTTGCATTTGCGCCCCGTTTACCAGGTCCTTGGCCTTTTTTGCCGCTATCTCCAATGCATTGTTATCATCTACATTCAGCGTTTCAAATAACTCATACAATGGGTTTTCAAGTCCTGCCTGGACTAGAAAACGTCGGAATGCCTGGCTGGTAACGACAAAGGCAGGGGGTACCGGCAGTCCTATGGATGCCATTTCTCCAAGTGAAGCCCCTTTTCCACCAACCGAGGGAATATCCTCTTTCCGGATCTCCTCTAACCAAAGAATATCTGGAACTCACGTCATACAGATTAACCTGTGTGTATGTATTCCGCCGGTAATGTACTAGTAGTTTTAGGATTGAGTTTTCCTCGCGATCAATATCTATATATGTAGCATAAACCAACCGAATAGAGCAAGATCCCGCCTTAACTCAGACTGGTAGAGTGCGCGGCTGTAGACTGAATTGCCGCTCGAGGCAAAAGCGCAGCTACCGCGATGTCCCCGGTTCAAATCCGGGAGGCGGGATATGCCAATCATGCCCAGATAGTGTAGTGGCCTATCATGTCGGCCTGTCACGCCGACGACTCGGATTCGAATTCCGATCTGGGCGCTCTTTGTTTTTCCGGCAATCTTCTATACCTGTCTGATAAATAAATATGAAAGTATCCGGTGTAGTTCATGAACAGAAAAATCGTTTATGTAATCTGTCTTTGCCTGTTTCTTCTCATCATATCTGTTTCTACAGCAGACAGGCTCCCGAACGGGACCAATACAACTAACCGGCAGATTCCTTCAGAGACATACCTTGAAGTAATCGGTTCCATGTCATCACACCAGACGTACCAACTCGATACCTACAGCAATGGCTCTCATGATGGAGGATTCCTGGATGATGGCGAGACCTATTCCTCTGTGGTATATAAGAACGCCATGACCACGAACGGCGGATACCTTGCCCAGAGTAAGGGGCTGAAACTCGATGAAGGGGCACAACAGAAAGGAGGGTACAACGTGGATTCCAAGATCGTGTCGACCTATCTGACCGATCCGGAGAAAGGGAGCAAAATGTCTACCGCAGACTCCCTCGAGTTGTTTACCTCCGGGAACTGGACAAATACTTCTGATATCAATAAAACCATACGTAACCCGGTAGTCCAGGGGATCATCGGAGATTACATCGGAGGATTCAACAGTTACTATAAAGGTGCCTCCGCAACAGAGTTGACCAGCGGCCAGCTCGCTACGATTGCCCAGACACGATCAGTCGGTTCGGACACCTCTGTACCTGCTGAACTTCATTATCTCATCGGGATCCATCCTGATACCTCTTCAGGCATGCCCTATGCGGCAGGGACCTCAAGGACTGATTTCGTGATGACAAACGAGGAAGGGGCCGGAAATACCACCGAAATGGCCTCTACGAAAGCGATGTCTGATACCACTACGGTAGACGGCCAGATATTCAGTTTCGGAAAATCATACACGGTGACCTCAGGGGTCTCTCCCACCTGATTTTCCGGAAGAAACATAATAGTGCCATATGAACAACGATATCGTGGTAATATTGTGAAACAAGTCCGGATTATACTCATTATTCTTATTTTTTTCATCCTCATCATTCACGTTCAGGTCATGGGTGAATCATGGTCTGTATATCCGGCGTTCGAGGATCATGTCCACGGTTCGGTCTCTCTTGTGAATATGCAGTCATTTGCCCTGGACTCGAAACTAAAGGCACGGGTTGTAGGAGAAGACGGAGTTCCTGCAGGAATAGACTACATGATAAGCGTTACACCGATTAACGGAACAGATAGAGCAGTCGGAACCGTTATGACAGATTTCGCAGGCTCGGTGCTCGAAGCAAGGGGAACTAACCAGGATCCTTCAGCCACGAATGAGTGGCGGGACAAATCCATGGTAAGCGGATCAATTGTAAACTTTATGAAGACATTCACCTATACCTCAGGGATACAATTATGATATCAGGCAGATGGAGATCTCCCGTTCTTGTCATCATCGTAATCATGGTACTGATGACTCCTGTGTACGCATCTTTTACCATAAAACCTGCAGAACGGGCATCTCCAGGGTTTACGCATGGTTGCCATCCGTCATATGATGAGTTTGTCATATCAACCCTTGCTGCAGATTTCACCTCTGACCGGACCGCTGGTGATGCGCCATTCCGGGTCCGTTTTTATGATATCTCGTACGGATTTGCAGATAACAGAATCTGGGATTTTGGTGACGGTAATACCTCGAAGGAAAAAAACCCGGTCCATGTCTACCGTGAACCGGGGTCGTATGACGTCTCCCTGACCATCTTTTCGAATTATTCCTACGAGACCTCGATGTCAGATTATGGCAATATGAGCAGGGGTGAACTGGCAGATTTCATGTGGCAGAGCACAGACCGTGAATTGAACTATATCAACGTATCAGAACGCGGCACCGGGGTCAGGCAGGAAGTTCCTGAAGACTGGTATCCTGAGCCGAAAAACCGGGTAACCATGCCCTCGGGAGTAGAAGGTGCGGTGGGAAGTGCCACTTTCAATGGAGAGGAGATTACGTTATACAATAACTCCCAGGGGTTCCTGACTGAGCGGGGGTATCAGGAAACACTTTCTGTAGATGGTGCCTACTATGTAGTGCAAAGTGTTCCCTATAATACCGGGTTTTAATCTTTTTTATCTGGATGTGATAGAGATTTATGCCATGTAAGGATTGTTATTCATATTTTGCGGGATCTGTTCTTCTTCTGGGATTTCTTTTATTCTGTGGATGCATCGATGATCACCCGGTAAATGTGGAAAATGTCTCGTCGAACCTCTCTCTCCAGGGAGATACCCTTGTTCAAAATGGAAGCACCCAGGATGCGCTTTCCGCATATGATGCGGCGATTCGCCTTAACGGTTCAGATCCGGCATTGTGGATGAAGGCATCAGATATTCTCCTCCATGAAACGGAAGATAACGAGGCAATAATCGGGTTCAGCCAGGTTTTACTCTTCGATCCCGATAATTCAACCGCCCTTACAAGGCGTGGGCAAGCCTACAACCGGACGGGAAATACCTCTGCTGCGTTTGCAGATCTCTCCCGGGCAGTCATCTCTGATCCCACTGACAGGGATGCTCATATCGGTCTTGGTGACCTGTACGTGTTTCGGAATGAATCTGAATCAGCATTGTATGAATACCGGATCGCATCAAATCTCTCCCCGAAATCCTTCGAAGTGTACGTAAAACAGGCCGATATCCTGTATAATTCCGGCAGGTACAACGAAGCGGCAAAAGCCTATGACAATGCGCTCAAAGTCAACCGGAGTGATGTATATTCATGGAAGAGACTGGGGGAGATGCTTCGTCTCTCTGACCGTCTGAAAGAGGCTGCGGTGGCATATAAAGAACTGAACAGCCTCATGCCGAATAATACAGAGAATGAACTGATAGAGGCTGAACTGCTCGAGAAAACCGGGAAATACCAGGAATCAAAGGATATCTATGCCCGTCTCGTTAAGAACGATCCGAAGAATGAAGTTCTCCTTGTTGCCCTTGCCCGGGTCCAGAATGTCCTTGGAGAGTATGAAGAGGCAGCAGCTGTATCCAGAAACGCTCTTCTTCTCAACAGAAGTAATCCGGAGGTATGGTCAAACCTGGGATTTTCCTACGCAAACAGCAATCAGTTCAATGCATCGTTCGATGCATTCAACGAGTCGCTCCGGCTGAATCCGAAGGATTCGATAACCCTCACGAATGTAGGATTCCTTCTGATGCAGGAGGAGCGGTATCAGGAAGCACTGTACCGGTTTGACAATGCGACAAAACTGGATAATTCCGATCCGGCGACCTGGATGCAGAGAGCCCGAGCGGAGCTTGCCTTAAGCAGGCGGGATGATGCCCAGCGTTCTGCAACCACGGCAACCAGGCTCTCACCTTATTCGCTGGATGCCTGGTATCTGCTTGGAGATGTTGCCTCCACGAACAAGGATTATGATACGGCAAAATACGCCTTAGAAACCGCACTCCAGATCGATCCGATGGATGAAGATTCATGGAAATATCTCGTCGAGACGATGCGCCAGCTGAACCAGGTAGACGAAACGATCAGGTATTATGATAAGGCGATTGAAAAAAATCCGAATATTACCATCGCCTGGATGCGGAAAGGGTACGCGGCAGACCTGGCAAAGGCGTACGATCAGTCCGAGGCGGCATATGGCGAGGTGGTGAGGATCGAACCAAACAATACCGAGGGATGGACCAACCTGGGATTTGCCCGTTTCCAGCAGGGTAATTATTTCGGGGCGGTTGATGCCTTTAATGAGACGATCAGGATAAACCCCAACGAATCGGTGTATTATATAAACCGCGGGGCAGCCTACCAGAAGATGGACCAGAATGACAAGGCATACGAGGATTTTGACAAGGCACTTCTCATAGATCCTGAAAGCAGGGAAGCACTCCTCGGGATGGGAAAAACCCTGTATAAGATGGGCAGAGTAAACGAGGCATATACATACTTTAAAAAGATAGGCGAAAACCTGTATATCGCCCGGGTATATGACAACCTCTACCAGGGGGTTACCTACTTCTCAAATAACTGGAACTATTGGCGATACACCTACCAATGGTGAAGGTACCCTTTTTTCGGAAGGGGTGAACTGTCCATCCTTATTCCTCTCTCTTTTGTTACCTTTCCGATTATCGTGA
>JAJRBL010000019.1 GCA_028679485.1 Methanospirillum sp.
ATGCAGCCGGATCCATCTCACTGAAGGCAACGATGCCTTCGCCTGCGGTGCCGGCGGTGAAGACGGTTGCAAACAGGGCGGTACCGAGCACGCTTCCGAGGTAGATCGCCGTGACCATCAGCGAGGACCCGGTACCTTCTTCACCTGCCGGTGCAGTCTCCACCACCCGGCTGGCAACCGGTCCCCCGGCACATCCCCAGAAGATTCCGAGGGAGAGCAGGGCGACGAGAAGGGGAACCATTGCGGTGTCAGGGAGGATTACCATGAGGATGCCGGTCGCCAGGATCACGGAGAGGGCCGCTGCTATGGCAAACGGTCTTCTCCCGATGCGATCCGACCATCGCCCCATGGGAATGCCGATGATAGCGGTCAGGACCGGCGGAATGAGAAGAAATAATCCACTCATGCCAGGATCGAATGCCATTCCCGCCTGGAAAAAGAACGGAAGGAGATAGAGAACGCCCATGTAAACGCATCCGAATATGAGAAACGCAACGAGTGTCGCGGTAAATCTCCATGAGGTAAAGATGCGGAGGTTCATGATCGGGGTTCTGCAGGTCTGTTCGCGGAGAATAAACGCTACCAGGCAGATAACACACAGACTCATGGAGAGAAGGATCGTCATATCCCCGATTCCCCGGTGAGAAAGCCGTTCGAGGAGATATACGCCCGATGCCATCAGTCCAAAGAGAAGAGCGGCCCCGATGGCATCAAACGGCTGTTTTTCCCGTGGAATATCCGGTGGAATGACATACATTGCGAACGGGAGAATGAGAAGTCCGATCGGGACATTGATAAGGAAGGCCCAGTGCCAGGAGAGGAACTCCGCAATGAATCCGCCGATGGCCGGTCCGGCGGCAACCCCGACAGATACTGACATGGATATGGCCCCGAGCGCCATCCCGAGCATGTCTTTCGGGAGGTAGGTTACGCAGAGCAGCGATGCGGTTGCGGCAATCATGGCAGCCCCGGCTCCCTGGAGAACCCGGGATGCAAGAAGGACCGGCAGGTCAGGAGAGAATCCGCATGCAGCAGATCCAAGGATGAACATACCGAGCCCGCAGAGAAATATCTTCTTCGTATGGCCCCGTTCGGTGGTTTTCCCAACGATGAGGATGAGTCCTGCAATCATCAGGAGATACGTGATGATGACCCACGAAGCAGTCCCGGTATCGGTGCCAAAGGACTCAGAAATTCCGGGAAGAATGATCATTACGATCGAGCCGTCGAGCCCGTCAAGGAACATCCCGATAGCGACTGCCACAAGAAGAAGGCGATACTGGAGGTGATTGGAGGTGATGGGTAACATGGGACTATTTTATTTGGGGGTCAGACATAAATCCATATCCTATATAATCGGTTCATCCCGGCATATTCGCGGTGATACCCGGTATTCGCGCAATGAGGCCGATATGTATCGTGTCAGGTACCACATGCTGTTCGTGTACACCCCAAAGGCAATCTTATCATTCCCTCTTCAGAACCTGATCCGGATTCCTCGGTCTTATTCCCGGAGGGAGGAGGTCTTGTCCTGCGATTAACAAACAAGACTGGAGTGAAGGTTCTTCAAAGATGAGGAAGATGAAAAGTGATTTTCATCCGTTTTGTCGAAATCCTTATGTGCAGCCCGGACAAATTGGAAAATTAATTTCTAATTTGTCCACCTATCATGATGATACCCCGAAGTGCTGAGAAAAAAATACTCCAGCTTTCTTAAATACCGCCTGAATAAAGGTGAAGAGAGCAATCTCTATTTCTGGCGTGATAAAACCGGGCATGAGATTGACTGCATCATAGATCTGGCTGGAACCGAAGTGATCCCGGTTGAAATAAAGGCCGGAAGAACTATTGCCAGGGATTATTTCTCTAACATTGAATACTATAACCGCCTGTCCGGACAGGATCCTGATCATTCATTCGTGGTATACGGTGGCGACCAAGAGCAGAACAGAACACAGGTACGGGTTATCGGATATGGAAATCTTGACCCGGTCCTTGCATATCTCTGACCCGGCTTTTTATCGGTCTGCCCGGAGGATCATGAACTCCCGGAACAGACCGCAACTCATACCTGTTCCGACGGGATATATACCCTCATGAGACCAGTCACTGCAGACGGACTGGTCTGTTCCGAATATCCCGGACGGGATACCCTGACCTTCGAGAGGATACCATGAGACCCCGACACTACCTGTCCATCATCGTTCTCCTGTTCCTGACAGCCGGATCCTTTTCAATCGTTTCCGCTGCCGATCTCCCGGATATCCATATCCTGGCGACCGGGGGAACCATCGCCGGAACCGCAGAGAATGCGAGCGAACTTGGCCATTACCAGGCAGGAAACCTGAGTGTTGCAACCCTCATCTCATCCGTTCCCGAGATGAGCACCTATGCCCGGGTGACCGGAGAGCAGATCTGCAATCTGAACAGCGACGAGATAACCCCCATGATATGGCTCAGACTGGCCAACCGGGTGAATGAACTCCTGAAATCCCCGGATGTCGATGGGGTCGTGATCACCCACGGGACCGATACCCTGGAAGAGACGGCGTACTTCCTCAATCTTGCGGTGAAGAGCGACAAGCCCGTGGTCATCACCGGGGCCATGCGGCCGGCAACTGCGATATCCGCTGACGGCCCGCTCAATCTCCTGAATGCCGTCATTCTGGCCGGCAGCCATGATGCAGCAGGGAAAGGAGTTCTGATCCTGCTCAACGGAGAGATCAACGGGGCACGGGATACCACGAAGACGAACACGGAGATGGTGGAGACCTTCAGGTCTCCCGACTTCGGCCTGTTCGGCTACATGGACAACGAGGTGCCGAAATTCTACCGCGAAAGCCTGAAACTTCACACGTCAGGGACTGATTTTGACGTATCCAGCCTGAAATCGCTGCCGAAAGTGGATATCGTCCTGCTCTATCCGGGTGCGGACCAGACCGCGATCGATGCTTTTGTCGCAAATTCAACCGAAGGGCTCGTTGTCGCCTCGATGGGGAACGGGGGATACCAGGCAGAAGTCAGATCAGCCCTGCTTGATGTCGTGAACAAGGGAATTCCGGTAGTCATCTCCTCAAGGACCGGGACCGGGGTCTGCACCCCGGAGGATCCGGAGTTTATCCCGGCCGATACGCTCACCCCTCAGAAGGCCCGGGTCCTGCTCATGCTGGCACTGACCCGGACGAATAACCAGGACGAGATCGCAGAGATGTTCCGGGAGTATTAGGGGGAGGAAGTCGGGATCAGGGGGAGATCTCAAATACCCTCCCTTCTCTTTCGTTTTTCACGCCGACCGGTGAGGGTTCGGAATGAGATTCGGAGAAAACACTCATGAATCGGATTTTTTCTTTCAACGAAGGGGGAACTGATCTGATATCCTTCCCATCTGATCAGTATATACCAACTTTGCCACTAACAAGACTTCGACTGAAAGACCGGCATCGGTAATGAGTTTCCGCAAGGTACCCCGTTTCATTGGATCATGAAGGGGTACAGACAGGGTGACATCCATGCCATGTTTGACCATGAGGGCAGAAGAATGAGTGTAAGTGATGGGCTATGTATTGAACTTGAATTACTGGAATATCTATCTCCTGACGTTCATCGATGAATTGGGTCAATTCTGTTTGAATTTTATAACCGCAC
>JAJRBL010000004.1 GCA_028679485.1 Methanospirillum sp.
ATATCCAACCGGGATTCCGGCAGGAGCAGTATACATGGAGTTAGAGCCACAAGCACGTGAGCAGGTATTTCCCCTTCCGGTCGTTTTGATCTCAACCATATCAAAAACCGGAATACGGAATATTGCACCATACTCAAACTTTTCCTCGATTCTCAGGGGACAGGATCATGTCATCCTGGCGTCCTGGATGAAGAGGGATACACTCGATAACATCCGGGAAACGAAAGAGTTCGTCGTGAATATACCCCCGGCTTCGATGGTGAACGAGGTCATGATATGTTCACGTCATTATCCCCCGGAAATTGATGAATTTGAAAAATCAGGATTTGATCCACATAATTCAAAAGAGATATCCGTTCCCGGGATTACCGGCTCTCTTGCCTGGATGGAATGCAGACTGGTCGAGGAGATCGTCCGTGAACACTATTCATTGATCATTGGTTCCGTTTTACGGCTTGAAGTGGATGAATCATTCTTCCGTCCTGATGGCATGATGGATTATGCAAAAGCAACCCCGCTCTCGGTTATGCTCGGAACAGAACACATGGAGTTTACCTACCCGGTCTCCTGCGGAAGATCTGCCAGGTATGAAGAGATGTTTCTGAAGGGATAAACATGAAAAGAACTCTCATCTGCATCGGACTTATTCTCTTTATTCTGTTATGTTCCGGATTCTCTTCCGCAGAAAGCCAGGAGAAGACACGAACAGTTACAGACTCACTGGGCAGGAATGTAGTTATCCCTGAAGAGGTTGATTCGGTCATCTGTTCAGGGGCCGGAGCCCTGCGTTATCTGACCTATCTGCAGATGCAGGATAAGATAATCGGGGTCGACAGCATCGATGCCGGGGAACCGGCCGGCAGACCGTATGCAATTGCCCACCCGGAATTCCAGGACAAACCAATGACTGGCGATTTCAAGGGATCAGGACATGGAAGTGACAACCTTGAAGGTATCATCTCCCTTCATCCTGACGTGATCATTAAAACGTATGAATCACCTGAAAACGTGGAAAAAGAGGAGGAAAAACTCGGAATTCCCATTATATATCTTGAATATGGTGATGTCGGGGTATATCGTGACCAGATGTACAAATCACTCCGGATTCTCGGTGAGGTGATGGGTGCCGAAAAAAGAGCAGAAGAGGTGATTGGATTCTTTGATAACCAGATCGCAGACCTGGATTCCAGGACAAAGGATCTCCCTGATGACCGGAAACCCTCTGCCTATGTCGGGGGTGTCGGGTATTACGGATCGGTGGGACTTGAATCGACAGAACCTGCATATCCACCCTTTATGCTCACCAATGTCCGGAATGTTGCATCAGGGATGGGTGCGGATCATGCCCAGGTGTCAGGAGAGAAGATAATCGAATGGGATCCTGAATACCTCTTCGTGGATCTTGGATGCAAGGACCTGGCAGAGTTACCGAACACCACGATATATCCGGAATTGAGTGCCGGGAAGAACAACAGGGCATATGGCCTCCTTCCATATAACTCGTATACTACGGACCAGGACACCGTTCTTGCAAACGCCTACTTTATCGGATCTGTCCTATACCCGGATACATTTTCAGATATTGATCCTACAGCGAAAGCGGATGAGATCTACTCCTACCTTGTAGGAAAACCGGTCTTCGACGTATTGAACCAGAGATATGGAAATCGTGCATTCAGTCCTCTTCACCTCTGATCTTCTGGAGAGAACATGCATTTTGCCCAGGGAAAAAATAACCCCGCATGGCGCAGGCATAACAGTTTATTATGGTGTCTTAACAGGATTCCCTGTCCAAAAAATTGTTTGCGGATTGTAATCTGATTTAAAAAAGGAAGAGTGAAACGAGATGAAGATGGTAATTTGCGGTAAAGGCGGATGCGGAAAAAGCACGATCCTGGCATTGCTTGCCAGGCAGTATGCAGCAGAAGGAAAGAAGATCCTGGTCATTGATACCGATGAGTCCAATACCGGGCTTCACCGGCTCCTGGGAATGGATGCGCCAGATGACCTGATCGATTTCCTTGGCGGGAAAAAACCGGTCACTGAAAAGATCATGAATTCATTACCGGATCTCTCCAGTCTGCATTTTTTTAGCCATCCGATATGTGTTAATAAACTGCCGGCAGGGTATGTAACGAAGAAAGGAAGCATAAAACTGGTTTCTATCGGTAAAATCCATTCATTCGGGGAAGGATGCGCATGCCCGATGGGAATCGTGGCAAAACAGTTTTTATCAGGACTAACAGATCAGGATGATGAGATAGTCCTGGTTGATACGGAGGCAGGAATCGAACATTTTGGCAGGGGAATTGAAGAAGGTACGGATCTTATCCTTATGATCGTAGATCCCTCGTATGAATCGGTATTGCTCACCAGGAAAATTTCGGAAATGAGCGGAATCAGGCCGGATATGTATTACATGCTGAATAAGATCGATTCAGACACAGGCTCCCGCCTGCGATGCCACCTGTTGCACCCTGAAAAGATCATCGGTGAAATGGGCTTTTTACCTGTCATCACCCGGAGTGGTCTGGACGGAGAGGTACTGGACGACTATCCTCCTGAAATTTTCCAGGTTTCACGGAGATTATCCGCAATGGATATCACTTCATAATCCTACTGAACGGGGGAGTTTACCTTTCGTCCTCTATCTCTGGAAAACTCTTTTCCGACGAGAGAATTGCCTTTGTCTCCGAGAGGGATGTTTGTTTTATCGGGAGGGAATTTACGTGGATTCAGGTATGAAATTACCACGGGATGATAATTGTGATTTCGGTTATATAGTATAATGCCAAACTTTCTGGATTTATCCAAATAGTTTGGCTTAAATTGTGTAGTGCATTTAGTGTGCACACTTTAGAATAACCTTCGTTTCACTTCGATTATTCTAAATCGTTATGCTTTGCACTATACTATATCCGATTCTGATCATACACAAGATAGGTACGGGAATGAATTCTCCTCAGATGATAACAGATATTCCCTGTTATTACAGGGGATAAGGGGAAAATCAGGACATTTCTGGGGAGTCACAGATTATGATACGAAACCACAAAGGAACAAACATGAACCGACTAACAGAAGATGGTTTTCGATGAGACCCGATCTGCAGAGTATTGAACTGACAATATCAGGCATGCACTGTGCAATGTGTGCTCTCTCATTGGAAAAGGGATTAAATAACACACCCGGCGTAAATAAAGCATCGGTAAATTTAGGAACAGGAAAAGCCGCAATAGAGTATGATCATTCTGTCGTGGATCCAGGCGCACTCGTCAGGGTAGTGAAAGAGACCGGGTTTGAAGTGGTGCCTGAAGGGGTGAGGATCAGGGTAGGTGGTATGACCTGTGTCATGTGTGCAAAGACTATCGAAGGAGCACTCATATCGTTGAATGGAATCATATCGGCCAAGGCAGATCCGGGAAATGACCAGGTCTATGTCACCTATATCCCGTCAGTTCTGTCAATGGAGGATATAAAAAAAGCCATTGAAGATACCGGGTATACGTATCTTGGAACAGGAGAGAAAGAAAATCTCCTTGAAGATGAAATATTCAGGACAGACCTCTCTGACAAACGTAACCGTGTCATCATCGGATTTTCTATCTCAGCCATTTTAATGCTGGAAATGTTCATTCCTGCCCATGATACCCTCCTGTTTATGTACCTGCAATTCATCATCGCCACTCCTGCGTTTTTCTACCTCGGATATCCCATTTACCGGGCATCGTTTGTTTCCCTGAAAAACAGGATGCTGAATATGGATGTGATGTATGGAATGGGCATCAGCATTGCATACATTGCCAGTGTTCTCGGAACATTCGGGATTGTACTGGACAGAACCTACATATTCTACAGTACCGCGATTATGCTCACGTCATTTCTCATGCTGGGTCGATATCTCGAGGCACGTGCCAAGGGGAGGACATCAGGTGCGATTAAAGCCCTTATAAGGCTGCAGCCGGATTTTACTTCGGTCATAGAGGATGATTCTGAAATCAGGAGACCAACTGACGAGGTAAAAACCGGAGACCTTATCCTGGTCAGGCCCGGTGAGAGGATCCCGGTTGACGGAGTTATCGTATCAGGTACCAGTTACATAGATGAATCGATGATTACCGGCGAACCGGTCCCGGTTGAAAAGTCCAAAGGCACCAGGGTTATCGGAGGGACAATTCTTACTACGGGCAGCATAACATTCCAGGCTGAAAAGGTTGGGTCTGACACCGTTCTTGCCAGGATTATCCGGATGGTAAGAGAGGCACAGAACTCCCGCCCTCATGTCCAGAAAATAGCAGATAAAGTTGTGTCATGGTTTATTCCGGTTGTGCTCACGATATCTGTCCTTGCTTTTTTGTATTGGTACTTCATCGCCGGGATGGGTTTCCAGTTTGCACTGCAGACGTTAATCGCCGTTCTCGTTGTGGCATGTCCCTGTGCTCTCGGTCTCGCGACCCCTACTGCCGTAACCGTGGGAGTGGGAAGAGGAGCGGAACTGGGCATTCTTATACGGAACGGAGAATCCCTGGAGGTTTGTGATAAAATCACGTCCATGCTCTTTGATAAGACCGGGACTATCACCGAGGGCAGGCCGGTGGTAACTGATATCGATCTCTTCTCCGGGGATGTACCTTCGCTTCTCCAGGCTGCTGCCAGTCTTGAACATCTTTCACTTCATCCCCTCGGTTCGGCGATTATCGAGAAAGCCGGAACTGAAAGCATTAATCCCCGGGATGTCCGGGATTTTTCGAATGTATCAGGAAAAGGTCTGTCCGGAATACTTGACAGCGAACCGGTTTTCGTAGGAAGTCGTGCGTTTATGGAGGATTCAGGGATTCAACTGAATAATAACGAGTCAGAATCTCTTTCTCTCAGGCAGAGTGAAGGAAAAACAGCCGTTCTCGTTGCAAAAAGCAGAGAACTGCTCGGCCTTATCTCGATTTCAGATCGGATTAAACCTGATGCCAAAGAAGCGATAGAGAACCTTCAGAAGATGAAGATCTCTTCAATGATGGTAACCGGAGATAACCAGAGAACCGCAGAGGTCGTAGGCAGGCAGGTGGGAATACAACAGGTGAGGGCTGGCATTCTCCCCCAGGAAAAAGGAGAGGTGGTCTCCCAGTTAGAGAAGGGAGGGGAGATTGTTGCGTTTGTGGGTGACGGAATTAATGATGCCCCGGCACTTGCCCAGGCCCATGTGGGTATTGCCATTGGAAACGGGACAGATATAGCAGTAGAAAGTGCTGATATCGTATTGGTGAAGGGGGATTTAAACGATGCTGTCGCGGCAGTCCAACTGGGGCGAAAAGTGATGAGCAGGATCAGGCTGAACCTGTTCTGGGCTTTTGCATATAATATCGTATTAATCCCCCTGGCTGCAGGTCTCCTGTACTATTCCGGGAAGATAATATTCAGGCCGGAATATGGTGCCCTTGCAATGGCTCTTTCTTCCGTAACGGTTATTTCGCTCTCCCTCCTGCTCAAAAATTATGTACCCCCGGTAAAAAGAAGCCCACATAACAAGGTGTAGGAGAAACCGGGAAGAATGCAGGCACTGTCAGTCAGGGTGACTTTCATTACCTGCTTTCCTCAGCACCACTGCCCGGTTCACGAAGTAATGCAGGCGTTTTACCGGCACAAAACCTGCACTCACTGCCTGCTCTATCTCGTTTTGGAATTCGCTGCCTGATATGACATACGGCGGTTCGGTCAGGAAGAAGGTTCCGCCTGGTTTGAGCAGGGCTGCAATCTCCCGGAAGAGTTTTGCCGGATCAGGCACCTCGTGCACGACAAAGATCGCGAAGGCAACATCGAATGTGCCGTTGAGGTCAGCAGGGAGGCTGATGGAGTCAGGTCTACACCGGTGGGTCCGGACCCGCTCCATGAGCCCGAGAGGTGCAAGTTTCCCTGTCAGGATCTTCAGCATCTCATCCTGGAGGTCTGCCGAGTAGACGAGTCCGTTCTCCCCGACCCGGATGGCAAACTCGCGGGTGAAAAACCCTGGCCCGCAGCCGAAGTCGAGAACCCGGTCACCCGGCCGGACATACATTTCTGCCAGCCGGTCAGGCCGGTAGAGAAAATGGCGGAACCGGGTGTCGAGATGGCCGGCCTTCTCCGCGGAGAAGACCTCGTGGTGATGGGATCTCTTCTGCTTGTCACCTGAACTCATATCCTCGTATTGGAGTGCTGCTGAGATAACGGTTTTCGATCATGAGGTAAAACCAGGCAGACAGAACCAGTCGATGAAAAGATGCAATTAGGGGAAAGATTCGGGATTCCGGTTTACATGAGACCTGGTTAATTACGAGAGGTGACGTGTTGTCGTGCACGGGATACCGTTGCAGAATGACCAAAGGAATACCGGGGCAGTTCTCACGGATAAACTGAATCACCCCCTATTATGTAAGGTACCCATTCAATAGCAGTCTGCCATCAGCAATTCAATTTGGAAATTCTTATCATCCTCAGTTTTTATATAGACAATGCGGGATCAACTCACGGTGAGGGAATATTTCGGCACCACATTGAAATATTTTGCCAAATGCCCGCATCATTTAACTGGTGATACTATGACTGAAATGAATTTTTGTCCGGTTTGTGGCAAGGAGTTAGAGGATAAAACGACGGAGAAATGTCCCTCGTGCGGAGAGACAATACGGGAAAACACCGGGTCAAAGAAGGAGTATGTCGGGTTCGGTACCCGTTTCGCGGCCTACCTTATCGATTCTATCATCCTCTTTATCATCGGTGCCGGTATCGGATTATGTATCGGCCTCATGTTCGGCCAGTTATCCCCAGTATTTGGGTATATTCTCGGATTAGTCGTTGTATTTCTCTATTTTATCCTGCTCGAGGCTTCATCCTCACAGGCCACCATTGGGAAGAAACTCGTGAACATCATCGTTGTCAACGACCAATCAGCCAGGATAAGTTACGGACAGGCTTTCATCCGCCGGTTCATCATCACCATACCGCTCGTGAATATCATCTCTGCCATAATCATTGATACCAATGATAAAAAACAGGGTTTGCACGACAAAGCGGCGAAGACGTATGTTATGTTCAAGAATGACAAACGCTCGAATATCGTCATCATAATACTCATCATAGTGGTGGTACTCATTTTACTCACCGTCTGTGCAGCGATATTCTCCTATCTCATGCTGGGAGCAGGATTTTTTACAACACAAAAATCACAGGAGATAACCTACTCGGGAATAAAACAGACGACATCGACGGTTCTTTTTGATGGGACCATGCAGGGAGTATACGCGGACGGGCTCCGGAAATGTTCATTCAACCTGAAAGTCCCAAGTGGCGAAACACCCCAAAAAATCGAGGATATCCAGTTTCTCTGGACATATATGAATGGAGCTCCGGTAGAGATACATGACGTTTTACCAGCAACAGGAATCATTCAACCAGGATCTTCGGTAGCGATCACCCTTACGATACCTCAGGACCAACAGCCAAAGGCCGGGGAATTCTTCGTTTTAGAGATGAAACCTGAAAAAGGTCCTTCATCGCTTGTAATGAGGACATTAAGTTCCCGATATACCGGCGGGCCTATCATATGAGAGTGAATCCATTCTCATAACACCTCTTTTTGCCCGGGTAAACACCAGGAACCAACCGCGACAGAAACAACCCGGAACATAGGCGAACAAAGCCTGGACGGAAGGCAACACTCCTTCCCGGTTTTCTGAAGACAAAACGCATCCCAGGTGCATAACTTCGATCAGGAAGAATCCCCGCAAAGGAAGAACCAATCATCTCCGGGACGATAATTATCCGGGTCAGCAGATATCCATCTTCATACCCTCAAACTCCGGGTTCTGCACGCCCCATACACGGAGTGCATCGAATACCGGAAATATGGCCTTCCCGTGCCCGGTCAATGAATACTCAACACGGGGAGGAATCCCGGGGAACACCATCCGTGACAGGATCTTCTTCTCCTCGAGTTCGCGGAGATGAAAGGTAAGGGTATTCGAATTCACCCCGTGTATCTGGTTCTGGAGATCGGTGAACCGCAGGGCATGATTCCGGAGGTGCCAGATGATGAGGATATTCCCCTTGTTACCAAGTATTTCAACCCCCCGGTTTCACCAGACATTTGGATTTCCTTTTCGATTTAGACGAATATTATACAATAGTTATTTTTCAGTTACCATATTAGTTATACTTTCCTGCAGAGTATAAGTAACTAAAGGGCATATTAAGATATTATACCAGGTGGAGTCAAAATGGAGAGAGATAATCCGCAGTGTGTAGAGTGTACAGTCCGGAGATGCGGTGCTCATGAAAAGAAGGGAGGAGTACCGTCATCCTGCCCTACGGTCAGGTATGCAGATGCAATCAAGGAAACAACGGAGAGATATCGGTTATCAGAGAACCAGGCGGTTATCTTGGGCTGGCAGGGTCTCATGGGGAAGATCCTTGATCCGGAAAAACCGCGGGAAAAATTCTCGTGGACACGGGTTGACGAGATCATGGAGTATGCTAGGATCCGGGGGATGACAAGACTGGGAATTGCGACGTGTTATGCATTGCTCTTCGAATCGAAGTTATTGTCAGATATTCTTGAAGCGAACGGATTCGTGGTTATCTCGGTCTCCTGCCTCTGTGGGGAGGTAAATCCCGGGGAGATGGGGATGCAGGGGAGTATCTTCTGCAACCCGATACTGCAGGCAGAAGTGCTCAACCGGGAAAAAACCGAACTGAACCTCATGGTAGGACTCTGTGTCGGCCACGACATTCTCTTCCTTCGCCATTGCAAGGGAGAAACAACGCCTCTCATCGTTAAAGACCGGGCACTGGGTCATAATCCCGTTGCTGCATTGTACATGAGCCAGAATAGTTTTTACAAAGAGAGGTTCATGAGAAAACCAGGGGAATGAGTAGATACCGGCCAGGCACTGGGTCATAATCCCGGAGCGGTTCCCATCCTTCTTCTTCGGCAGTCCATCCGTGGGATAGTAAGATAATCCAGCCTGGTGCTTGCAGAGATACCGGCAGAAGGAGGATGACCTATCCTCTGCAGAGGAGATCTCGCGGTGAGAGAGATCTACTCTTCACCCGGACTCATGCCAGGTTGAGGATTCAGGCTGAGAACACGGATTCTCTCCCTTTCCTGGTGAACCCGATACTCGGCACGTAGAATTAAAAAATTATCTCTGATTTCTGAGAAGTTCCTGATCCATGTACTCAAGAGCCCAGGTATTGAGCGCCTTATACACATTGATCAGTTTTTCTCCAACCGGCGTTAACGAATACTCTACCCGCGGGGGGATCTCAGCATATGCTCTTCGTGTGACAATACCATCCTTTTCGAGCTGACGAAGTTGGTTTGTCAGAACTTTCTGGGTTATTGCCGGTATCTTCTCCTGTATCTCATAGTACCGCAGTGTTTTGTCCTGAAGGAAGTAGAGAATTCGAAGTTTCCACTTTCCGTCGATGATATTTAATGCTACTTCAACCGGACATACCCTTTCTGATTCACCGGTTTTCTTTTTCATTGGTATCTTCATGGTGCGTTGGGATGAATAAAGTTCG
>JAJRBL010000166.1 GCA_028679485.1 Methanospirillum sp.
GCCATACCGTTCTCAGTATAAAACTAATACGATCCAAAAGACTCATTCTGCCTAAAATATGGAGTTGCCATTGAGAAAAACGATCAATCAGCTTCTTCCCACCGGTTTTTCTGGATAGTAATCATCCTCGATTTCTTTGCTCTTTTGGTAATCTATTCATTGCATTATCAGAAGAATTATATCTCGATGATATTATGAATTTTTCATGGGGTAACCAGGCTTTTTTATTTTCTCCTGATTGATCTCATGAATTCACTCGTGCTATACTACACGTTCATAACTCGGAAAACCCGGTACATTCAGGTTATGTTCAAAAAAGGAGGATCACATGGATGCCATGGATTCCATCATCGTTGCCGGTGCCCTGTCCTGGAGGATGGCATCCACGTCATCATCCGTGAGTTTCAGGTGGTAGAACTTCTGGTAAAAGTCCTTTATCTCCTGGTTGAAGTCATAGGATACCTTGTCAGGGTAGAGGGTCTTCTCAATCCACATCGCCCCGAGAACCGACTCCGGACCAGGCATCTCCCAGGTCAGAAGGTACTTCGGCATCCGGTATACCTGCTTGTTCTGGACCGCAGGAAGGGACTGCCATGCCGGATCGGCAAGAATCTCGCTGACATTTGCCGAACAATACGGCAACAGGATGATTGCTTCAGGGTTCCAGGTATAGATCTGGTCCATGGAGACGATGTTGTCCCCTCCCGATATCCCCTCGGCAACATTGTCAGCGCCGGCGATCTTGGCGAGATCTGCCTCGTAGTAATCATCTCCCAGGGTCTGCATCGGTTTCTTCTGGGCAAAGTAGATCGGTTTCTTAGCCGATACAGCCGAGACATCCTTCTCAATCGTCTTCATCTTGTTCTCGTAGTACGAGATGTACTCCTCTGCCTCTTTCTCTTTACCGAATACCTCCCCGAGAATATGGATACTCCTGGTCAGGTTCTCAGGATTCTCGAAATCAAGGAGGAGAAACGGAACACCGATCTGTTCTGATATAGTCATTGCTTTCGGGTAATCTATCGATGTGATGACCAGGTCAGGCTTTAACTTAAGCACTTCCTCGCTGTTGAGGTTATCCTTGTGGCCGACCGAAGGAAGTGACATGAGGTACGGTTCGGTAACATTGAGGACAGCCTTGTTGGAAGGCCCGAACGTGGTCGCGATCAAGTCCCGGTCTGCCCCCATGATATAGAGGAACTGGTTTGAGAAGGGATCGATATTCACCGCCTTCGTGACATTCACCGGGAGGATAACCTGGTTCCCGGCGATATCCGTGATCGTCCGCGTCTCTGCGGCAAAACAGGACGTACCAATTATCATGCATCCTGCGAGCAGGACAAGAAGAATTTCTGCTTTTCTTATCATGAAATACTTTCCTCTGGTTGTAATTATCCAGCTGTATATTGATCATAAAGTAAATAAAAATGACATAATTGGTTTTGAGTTAATTAATGGTATTATACTCCGTTATCAGGGTGAGGAACAGACCCCGGATTCATCCCGGAGATGAATAGAAAATCTGAATCAGAGAAACATGGTTCCGGATCTTCAGAGAGACGATCAGTTTTGGATGGAACTCCCGAAGCCTTTACTGTCCCAACCTGAAGCCTGATAATGATCCCTTCACTCCAGTTACGTATGGGAAAGCTACTTTCCCGTGCTGGATTCCAGGTCATGGTTTGATTGTCAATCGTGAAGGGTGGCGTTCAGATAATAAAATAATCAGGACTGGAAGGTTTTAGAAATTCTGTAGGGATAAACAGATTACAGGAGCGAATCTGCCATCTTTTTTAAACTCAGTGCAGGGGGAGTAATTCCATACCTGATAAATACCTCATGCACCAGGTCGAAATCATCCTGCAGGTGGGGAAGAATTCGCTTTTGAAAGTTTATGTCATCCTCTGCCTCGACGAGGAGTTCTATGGCAGGATATGCAAAATTGCATCCGAGGACATTATGATGGGCCTTCCAGTGGAGGTTGGACTTCAGATCCAGGTCGTCCTGGATAAGCCTGAATACCTCCTCCGGGCACCGGTCTTTCCCGAGATCGAGAGAGTCTGCCAGTAAGAATATCGCAGCCACAAGCCGGTTTCTCCCGGCGGTCGTATTGAGCGGGATTGATTTCAGATCGGAATGCGAGGTATGATACCTGATCACCTGGATTAATGCCTGGAAAAAAGCGGGATCTGTTCTCATCCGGCTGAATGCCGGATCCCGGGTGAGTATCGTGCAGGAGATGTGCGGATGTTTATCCCGGTCCGTTATCGTTGCAGGATGAATGTACCCGACATCATGGAGCCAGGATGCACAGTAGAGGATGCAGAACTCGGTTGATGTAAGCGATAATTTCCAGTTCTTAATGAAGTCATGAACTGAATTGATTATCCCGACCGAGTGGCTGACCCCATGGGACTGGTACACCGGCAGCCCCCGGGGGATGAACGGGAGTACCATTCTCGCATACCTCTCTGCAATCCGGACATTACTGAGTAACAGGTGCTTGGAATCAAGATTGGCATAGAGAGCAGGGTTCATCTCCGAATCATCGGAACTGAGCACAGCAGATCGGTTTACATCTATCATGTATCTGACACAGGATCTCCAGGAGAATTAGTAAACACGTGTACTTTATTTTGATAAATATTTAATGCAAATGGTTAATCATCAGTTCTTCCTGCCCTGCCCATGTACTGAACAAGATACATATCAGGTAACCCGTATGCCGTTCTTCAGGCATAC
>JAJRBL010000167.1 GCA_028679485.1 Methanospirillum sp.
GTACCGTTATCAAGGTCAATATGGAACCTGAAGGCCGTCCCGCTGGAGACCGACTCCTCAGGTCGCAACATTCCTTTTCCATGAGGATTTGGGCTGCCATAATGTGGTTGTTCCCTCATGAAACCCCTCCAGTCCCCCTTCTCCCGGCAGTCATCGGTGATGTGGGCATCCCTGACCCGGATCTTTGCCCCGTTCTCTGTCGATCCAAATATCCGGCAGGAGATGCAGGATTCTTTTCCGCAGAGGATATCACCATCCTTCTTGTCTCCAACACCCATGCAGGCAGATGCAGGATCGAACGTCCTTACGAGTCGTTCAAGCGTGCTCCTTATCACTCCTTTCAGGCTGGTTCCCGGGATATATGGCTCGAAGATACCGGATCCGGCATCGTAGCACTGGATGGCCGGGGCAGGGGAGACCGAGTATATCGCGGCATTCTGCCCCCCGCCGATACGCATCGGGGTCGTGAGAATGATCGTCCCCTCGATCACGTACCGGTTCAAGAACCGGTCAAGCGGATCCATCCCCATACTCCTGCCCCTTTACCCGGGAAAGGCATCTTCTCCACCCTTCCGAAGCCTTCCCGGCCAGTTCGTCGTAATCCGGTGTTCCAACTTCGTATTTCTTTCCACAATAGGAACCAGAGAGGTAATCCGCTGCGGTGATCATCCTGATACACGTAATCCTGACCTCTACCTCGCCGTACCCACGGGATACCCCGTGGCCCATCGTACCGGCACAGGCGTTGAAGAACTCCACCAGGGTAAGGAGGGCACCAAGCCTGGCAAGATCACTCTCATGCAGGGAACAGTTGTCAATGGTAACCTCCCCGGAAAAGATCGTTCCCTTCGGGACTGCCTCGAGATCGAATTTACTGCTTCCATGTGCCTTTCTGGTCTTCCGGTCGATAGCCACGCTGTCCCGGATAACGGTCGCCGTGGTCTCTGTCGTGGCATCGCGTATCTTCACCGGTGATGCATTCCCCCCGCTTCCGAAGACCTGGCAGACGAGGCAGGGATCGAGGTGTTTCGTGCTCCTTTCTGGATGTTCCCTCTTCCATTTTGATGAATAGCATGCATCCGGGACCATGCATACCTCAAACCCGCTGCCGCGAAGGAGCCGTTCGAGTTCGGTTCTGAAGACCCCCTTGATGCTGCTTCCCGGTATAATCGGAAGATCCTCGCTGTTGCGCAGCACCGGGAGATCCACGTCGGCGGGAAGGGACGAAGAATGCCCCCCGATGTGGAGATCTGATCTCGTCACGATCTCCCAGGTTATCATCGCCCGGTCTAAAAGTCGCTCGAACATCAGTACCTCCTTCCCTGTTGTTGCCTGTCCCGGTTTTGTTCTTCAGGTCTGCGTTCCTGGTGACTCCCGTCCCGTTTCGTCCATCCCTTGAGAAGATCATACACCTGCTGAACCTGGTCCGTTGCTCCGATCACCTGCAGTTCGGCCTCAAGCATCTTCCTGATAAGCTCCATTCCTCTCTCTCTATCCCCCGCTGATGCAGTAAGAATCGCACATACGGCATCGGCATTCCAGTTCGCGTACCCGATGAGGTATTTCAGTTGTTCCCTGACCCATCCAGGTTCGTGTGAACCATCGTTCAGTTGTTTTACCCGTTCCAGGAGCATCTCAGTGAACGCCATCATCTGTTGCGGGTTGCCTTTCCCTTCTTTCCTGGTTAAGAAATACGCGGCACTCTTCACGAAATGGGTGACCGATGCCGATGCGTCCTCCATCTGGCGAAGTGCTTCAGGCAGCGATTTGAATTTATTCCGCGAATCGATAGTGTACTTCTCTCTCTCCATCCTTGGTGCCGGCATGAGGGCAGTGAGTTCGTATGACCAGAGCACCAGTTGTTTCAGTTCGTTTGCCTTTATCTGCATGATTATCTCCTCCTCTCTCTCCGGTTATCGTGATATTGTACTACTTTTGGTAATCCATCGAGGATCTCGCCAGGATTCTCTACCTGTTCTGCAAGAAGGATATTCCTGATCGTATCAGGGTTACCCCGGAACTGTTCGATTATCTTCGTATTCCAGAGCAGGTACTGGGTAAACCTGACCCTCTCTCCCGGGGAGAGCAGTTTCATGGCAGCGATGACTCCGTTCCCGACCGCCTTGTTCGTCTCCCTGAGGTTCTTCATCTCTGTCTGGATTTTTCTCTCATCTCTCCCGCTTCTCCCATCGGATGGTTGAGGATTGTACTGGGTCATCTGTTTCTGAATCGCTGTCTCAAACCGTGAAGACCGTGCCTGTTCGAAGAAGAACCTTACCTGCCCGGCTGAGTACAATTCAACCCCTTTGCTCCCGGGTATCATAGCCAGGACGGCAACCTGCCAGGCCATCCGGTTCAGGTGATCAGGTTCCATCAGATCCCCCCGGAGATGTACACTTCACCATATCCACAGCTCAGAAGATCTCCTACCCCAAGTACCTCGAGAGCAGCAAGTGATTGAGGCGAACCTTCAACCGTGATACAGCTTCCGGGACTCGTGGCCGGAACAATCTCATCGACCTTGTTGCCGTTTTTCAGCGACCATCCCCTGACCAGGGCCTTCGTAATCTCCGGGGACGCATCCGCTCCCGGAGAGATATCGCCCGAAAACCCGGCAGATGCAAGCCGGGAGTTGGCCTCCCTGAAAAACTCATCGCCAAAACCGATGATACAGCGATCGTGCGACCTGGTGATGCACGGGGAATTCAGGGTCAGCAGGTGGGTTTCCTGCTCTCCTATCTCTCCTGAACGACGGTCTACGAGTTCTTTTACCTGAACCCCGGGCTCTGTCGAGAAATCCACCAGTCCATATCCCCGGGAGCGAAATCCCCCAAGCCCGCAGGTATATGATGCCTCCTCGAGGCAGGAAAGAACCCCTTCTGAGACCGTCTCGTCGGCAAGCATCTGGAAACCGAATGATACTCCCGGTTCTATTCCCTGGATATGGTATGGCTTTAACTGCCAGTCTTTTCCCATGCTGGTATGGCCGTCACGGGTGATTGGGCACTTCGTCTCAAGCCGCATGGGAACCGGATCCGGATTTTTCAACCGTTTTTCTGAGAACGTCTCCATTCCTATCATCCCGGTATACCTTCTCCCCTCCTGGAGACAGGGAAAACCTTTCATGGTCATGTTGCACTCGGTCTTACCTGCCGGGATCAGGCTCTGGCATCCCTTGCACCAGTAATATTTGAGCGGTGCATACACCGATCTCATCCCCCCGGCCAGGGGATAGGCATTCCTGGCGAAAAGGTGCATCTTCGTGGCGTCGTGGTCCTCGGCAAGCCCGCAGGCATCGAACAATGCATGGTCATTCTGGAAGAGGTACCACCCGATCATCCCCCTGATCGTCCTTCCCGGGATGTAGGGAAGAGTCTGGGAGAATGTTCCCCGTGTTCTTCCGTTCCCGAAGTGAAGCGGAGAGAGGGAAGTGATGTCTCCCTGTATCATCAGCATGGGGAATCCCCCCTGGGCATTATCCTGCCGGTCTTTTGTATCCTGGCAGATACCTTTCCAAATCCCCGGGAACGATCTCTTCCAATCCCGTAATCTGCCATGGCATGGATACATCCCTCGAGCAGGCGATCCTCCTCATCGGTCAGAGTAGTCCTGATGATGATACGACCTGAAAAGATCGATCGTGCAGGGACCGCCTCTTCAGAATAGAGTGCCCCCTCTTCCTTTACCTGGTATTCCCGATTGATGGTAACATGACTCCTCTTCTCGATACGGCGATCCCCTCCATCTGTCAGGAAAAAGTCCATTACCCGGATCTTACCCTCGCGATACCCGCCACCTTCTTCACCGTGCGGAACACCGAATACCGAACAGACCGGGCAGAGTATTCCCCCCTTCTCTCCCTCGTCACAAAGTTTTATGTTTCCTTTATCTCCCGGATCACCGGTGATATAACAGGGGATATCCTGCATCGTCCTCATTATCCGTTCAGCCTCACACCGCATGACTCCCTTCAGGTGGGTTGCAGGGATATACACGTCCCCCCCGTTCAGACTCCGGCCTGTCCGCAGTACCTGGATAAAGGAACCTGCCACCGTCCCGGTCGTGTGAAAAGGTGATGTACATTCGAGATCTATCTCCCATACCTCCATCAGTCTTCACCTCCCTGGTGCCAGAGAAGCGGAATTATCATCTTTGTAGCATTGTGTATCCGGTGATTGTTCACCACTTCTGCCATCATCGATGCAATCTCGATACGTCTACCCGCCTCTCCCTGTTTGCGCAACGCGGAGGCATAATTGTACTTGATAAAGTTCAGCCGTTCTTCTGCACTCGTTCCGCAGGTGACGAGGTCCCTGATGACTGGCCTCGTATCCTCCCCAAGCGAATCGCGGATGATATCGAGAAGTATCCCGTAATCTGCGAGATCATCGGGGAGAACAAAACAAGTCTTTTCAGCCGAGGGCATTGCCCCCTGGACCGCGGTACAGGCCACCGATCCTGCCGGGAGATCGAGGAGGTTCAGGTTATCTGTCGTGATCTTCTCCCTGAATGCCTTCTTTGCTTCCTTCTCCATCTCCCGGGCTTTGTCGAGGAGGAAGTAGATGGGAAACTTCGTATCTGCAATCGCAACCCCGCAGGAGAGCGTGACCGTGTTGTACGTGCATGTCCTGTACCCTGTTCCATCGGTTAACCGCCTGGAAAAGGCAAATTGTTCGGCGACCAGGGTGATGCACCGCTGGCAGAAGGTAAGAGCCGCCTTTGCGTTCATGATGATAAGCAGGTCATCCCCGCCGGCATAAATGAGGTCA
>JAJRBL010000168.1 GCA_028679485.1 Methanospirillum sp.
GGACCGGGGGTTGTCATCGCCTCCGTGGCAAAGAACGTTGACTCGGTCGTCTACCAGGAGATTAAAACCGGATTCGAGGGGAATTACTCCCCGGACCTGACCAGGACCGGACTTGTGAGAGGCGGATCCTCCCTGATCTACAACCCTGAATTCAGTTCGCTCCGCGAGGTGACAGACCGGTGGGCTGATGAAGCAGGGGTTCGGGAACAGGAATACCTCCTCCTCCACGAGAAAGATGAAGAGGAGACAGACCATACCCCGGATGAGTAAGGATCCACCTCCCAGGCCGAGCGATCTCCCTGAAGCATCGCAGGACTCCCTCATCTCTCCACCGATGCCATGCGGGAATCCTTTTTACCCCGAGAGGTAGTTCACGATCTTCTTTTTCCTCACCAGTATCCGGAATCGTGAATCAGACCCTGTTTAGGCGGCCAATAATGATATATATACTTAACTGAAGCGGTTGCCACTCAGGGTATCTTTTAGGGTTCTTATAAAAAACCTTCTTTGTCACAGAGTGTCGTTTAGGGATGTTACACTGCGAACGAAGAGAGGGGGTTGATAATAACGAGACAAGGATCACGCAGAGAACGGTATCGGAGAGCATTCTCCGATAAATCACCGATATCAGGAGAGAGGCACGCAAATACCCTATACCCGGCCTGCTCCATCAGATAACTTCAGTCAGTGCTACCGCGTATCTCTCCGGGTAATGCCACGGAATATTCGATACAAAAGAAATTAGTGAAAGGTATTCAGGAATCTCCAGTCAAACATGCAACAAGATATTACTCCAGGTACTGTCAAGAAGGTACTCCTCGTCGATGACAACGAGGACATCCTCTTTATCGGAAAGATATATCTCGAACGTTCCGAACGTTTCATCGTGGATATCGCGGTTTCGGCGGTTGAAGGGTACCATCTCATGCAGCAACAGCCGTATGACATCATTGTCTCTGATTACGACATGCCTGAGATCGACGGGATCAGCTTCCTTAACCATATCAGGAGAGAAGGATACAATATCCCCTTCATTATCTGCAGCAGCAAGGAAAGGGGAGAGATCAAGACCTGCACGTCGAACCGGTATTCGTATATCCAGAAGAACGGAAACCCGATAAGACAGTACTCCGAGTTGTCTGAGATGATCTTAAAGAGCCTCCCTGACTCTTCAGGGATGCATACCGATCAGACGATGGCATCCTACTCCGACTGCCTCAGGAAAGACGGCATCACCACCGGCATCCACGAATAAGACCGTCAGTTGACGGATAGCGATCTCATCTCTTCACGTTCGGCAAGCAGGTTCCTGATCTGGTTGTTCTGCTCAACCAGTTCCTCGCTGACCGATATCAGTTCCCTCTTCTTCTTGACGAGCTCCTCATACAGCATCTTCGACTCGGTAATATTCCGGAATGAGGCATATACCCGGACCAGTTCGTTGTCGTTCGGATTTACAACAGAAATACGGATTGAATAATATTTTACCTCACCCAATTCGTTGATCGAGGAGAGTTCGCACTCGGAGGGAAGAATACCCCGGTACAGGGTGAGGATCATCCCGATGATCCGGTCAATACTCGTTCTGGTCAGAAAAGGAAGGATATCGTTGGCCATGGAGACGGTTTCTCCGGGTAAACACCGGCAGATCTCACGGCATTTCTCATTGATATCCAGGATCCTGAGCAGAGAGATGCATCTTTTTCGTTCCTCCGGATTCTGACTGATATACTGTTTCAGATCAGGGATATCAAGGCTCTCGATCCCTTTCAGGTATGAATGTACCGGGGAATAATCTATCTCGGCGATTGCAATCGGGGCGTTTTCAAAAAGCGAGCGGTAACGGGCTTCATTTTCCTGTAGTTCCTGCTTGATCCGGTGGTTCTCGGTGATGTCAACGGCGATGAGGATGATCAGGAGCACACCGGGTTTTAACGAGATGTTCATGATCGAGATCTCGTACCAGCGGTCAGAACCGCCGAAGGTGTAGGGAACCTCAAAGGTCGAGACCTTCTGCGGGGTGAACTCCTTGAGGCCCTGGATAACCCGGGGATCAGAGAACAACTCAAGGTGAAGGAGATCTATACGCTCGCCTATCACCGGATGACGGGACAGTTTCAGGATGTTCTGGGCTGATTTATTGATATACTGGATCTCCCATCTTTCGTTGATCACGAGGATCAAATCGGAACTGATATCCACCAGGCCGAAGGCAGGAAATGCATCTGAGAGATAGTATCGTTTCGAATTTCCCATCTCTATCTTTCTCACCCTGCCGAGGATCTCCAGTGCATCCAGTTTCCGGGCAATGGTATGGCGATTCATACCGCATTTCGATGCAATTTCGGTGATCATCAGGGCCTGGGGTGAGTCTGAGAGCGCCTCAATGATCAGATTGTCCGTGTCATGCATAAAAACCGTTCATGTTGCCAGATGAGAGAGAGAGCATCATGCAGCAGGTCCGGATGGCCGGACGTCTGCAACCTCCTGTAATTATTAATATTTATCCATATTATATATTATTTATTATATAGCATAATATGAAATGCACGAGGATACGCATGAATACTTCCCCTTTGACAGGAATAGAGGAGTTACAGGAGTGTCGAGCAGGAGGTATAAAAAACCTGCCCTCATCCGTGCCGTGGTCGCCATTAAGGTGAAAAAAGATCAGAGGGTTATGGTAAAGGTCGCTTCAGGAAGCACTCCCCCATCCCCGGCATCGACCTGGACAAGGTAGGTATCAGGCTGTAACACCCGGTCGCCGACGGTTCCGTTGCATAAATACCTCCAGGTCGATATCCCTCCTTCTCCTTTCTCCACGGGGATCTTTGCGATTATCGCATCAGGACAGTTCGGGTAGGGGACGGTAAGCACGGAACCATCCGGATTGTTCCGTGATAACAGACAGTAATCGTAGTTCTCCGGGCAGACAAGGCGGTAGACGGAAGAGTTGGTCTCTTCAAAATATGCTTTCTGGGCATCGATCCATCCCTTGGGCGAGATGGAGATGACAAGAGAGTCAAGATCGGGATCCGTGCTGGTCCCGGAGATGGTCAGGGAGGATCCAACGGTCATATCGGGAACAGGATCGATGGTTACCATGCGGTTTTGATCGGCATATACCACCCCTCCGGCTACGAAGAGGAAGAGTACACAGAAGATGCAGGTATGAAGGATACTCCTGAACGATAGAACTGTTTTGCGTGAACTGGTCAGTATATTCTGTTTTAAGATCATGGTAATCCCTCTGTACATGCAGGAGTATCGTCCGAAACAGCAGAAATAGCATGAGGCAGGAACGCGATGGAACGCACCTTCTCCGGTTTCAATCCATTCGGAGCAGAAATTCAGGGTAATCGTATCTTTCTTCCCGAAAGCATGGTTGCATTCAGTTTCAGCATGCCCTCCTCCCGGCAGGAAGAGCCCGGTTGTTCTCCCTCGAAAACGAGACAGAATCACGGGATCTCCCGTGCAACTGGTTGCAACCCGGATCTATACCCTATCTTCGGTACCCTTCCGACGTGGATCGGAAGGCGGGACAGATTCCTCCCCTTACATCTCTGACCTGGTGATGACCCCGTGGACATGATCGGGAGGAAGATGATAATACTGGGTAAACGAAGGGGAGAGACGTTTTATCAGGGCAAAGATCTTCCATACGATCCGGGGAGTGACAATCTCGTCCATTCCGAAGAAGATGGTCGTTTCGTGAATTCCGCAGAGCCGGATGATCGTCAGGAGATCAAATACCTTCATGTACCCGAACCTGATGGTGAGATACTTCAGTCCCGGGGATACCTCCCTGATATTCCAGCGGATTCCGTACGCTTCGTCTGACGAGAGTATCGAGATGATGACATTGTTCTGGTAGATGATACCATGGACAAACATCGTTCTCGTAATATACACCGGGATGCTGCCGGTCAGCCCTGAAAAGAATAGTGCGGTTCCGGCAATCTTCGAGCGGTGATGATAAAACGAGGCAAACTTCTCGAGAAACGGTTGCATCTCCATGGGGTGAAGGTTCCGTGCAAGGTTCTTCTCCCCCCCGGTATATATCAGAAAGA
>JAJRBL010000169.1 GCA_028679485.1 Methanospirillum sp.
CCCTCATGAACCAACTCCCCGAAGACCGGGTTTTGACGGTGCATATCAAGATGGGGCCGGCGGATAACAACACTGTCACCCTCTACCACAAGGGGGGGGATTACCTGGTCAAAGATGAGATCCAGGTTCTCGTCTCCAGAAATAACGATCCAGTCCCTGTTAGCCTTGAGTATACTCCTTCTGACACTTCGAGTTATAATTTGGGAGATTCTGTCAAGATAAGAGGAATAAGTGCAACTTTGCTTCCCGGGGATGCAGTCCGCGTAGTGGCAAAGAATGCGATCGTCTTTTCAGGGGTTATTACATGAAGGATAGTGCTGTCTCCGTGGTGATCGGGTACATGATCCTCCTTGCGATCACGGTGTCGTTCATCTCGCTCCTCAATGCAGTCTGGATTCCCCAGATGAAGCAGCAGGCAGAGGTTGAGCATCTTGGCCAGGTGGAGCAGTCGTTCCTTTCGCTGGCGACAGATATCGATCGCATGACAACCTTCAGGCAGAACTCATCGATTAACCACCGGGTACAGCTCGGGGGAGGGGATGTGTCATTCTCCCCGGTCAGGTCATCTGGTTCGTTGAGGGTGAATGTATCGCCGGAAACCGGGAAAATGACTATATCGGATAATTTCACCACGATTCCGTTCTATGATCTCAATATATCCTATATCCCGGCAGGTAATTTCTGGGTAGAACAGGGGTACCTGTGGGAAAACGGGACGGTGTACGTGACCAAAATCTCCAGCAAGACACACACACAGCTAGACCTGGATGATCATGCAGGTCCGTTCATCAGCCAGAATCTCCGCCCCCGGATGGAACATGTCGGGGGAACAGGTAATTATACGACGGTGACGCTGTCCACGGTCTCATTCTCCTCTCACAATGCATCTGTGAGCGGAAACGGGTTCGGGACGATCAGGGCAGGGATAACCTGTCCGGCGGAGAATTACACCAATGTGAAATCGATTGATGGAGTTCTCCCGGAAAAGGGAACGAACTGGATATCAGACCTTTATGGGGATATGAACAGGTCAGGGGTTCCCTGTAAAATGGAAGGTGGGAAAATTGTTTTTGATCAGCAGACAGAGGTGATACTCCGGAGATGTTCCTTCTGCATGGAAGTGGAATAATGAGAAGTATATCTCATATCACCTGTCCGGATGGTTGCATACATGCATTCCGGGCTGTTTTTTCGACAAGCCTGAGGGATTATATTCTTTGCAGGGATTTTAGGACTGAAAAAGGGATATCCTATTCTTCAGGCTGACAAATGCCCAGGCATTTCCGTGTTCCCTGCCTGGTATAACCTGTGGGATCATACAGGTTTGTATCCCACCATTATCAGTCGCCTGGAGTTTTCTGAAAAAACGCTTCCGGTTTCATCATAGGTTGCTATGTTACAAAGACCACATGCCGTCATCATCTCCCGGTAATCGGTAATACTGTACATGTAATCCTGTATTAAAACCGAATCCCCTTTGCCGTCTGCGGTATCCAGGGGAACCTTCGATTCGATGCATCCGAGTTCTTCATTCCAGTGCATCGAAAGGGTATCCCCGTTCCGTTCCAGTCGCCTTACATTATCCAGAATATTATGGAGTGCGGGAGATTCTATAAGCAGTCTTCCTCCTGGCTTTAATGCAGCGACCAGGCGTTTCATCACTTCCTGGTCGGTTTCATGCCCGAAATATCCAAAACTATTGAACCAGTTCACCACGGCATCAAACATGTTCTCAAAGGAAAGTTTTCGCATATCGAGGGTAAGGAATTCGCCTAAAAGGCCCGCCGCTTTTAAACGCCTTCGTGCATCCTCAATAAAATGCTCATTAATATCGACACCGAGAAGATGCATCCCTGCACGTGCAAGGTGAATACCCACCCGTGCATCTCCACAGGGGATATCCAGTACTGCCTCACCCGGTTTCAGATTCATGCACTTCATGATTATCTCTGCATCGGGAGCGCCGTTTTCTTCGGACTTGAGCCATAGATCGTCAGGCAGCCGGGTATACCATCCGTCAATCGTTTTAATCTGGGTAAAATCGCTATCCAGTTCGTACAGTTCTTTACCTGCCCGGGTCTCCATGTCTGCAATCAACTGGTAATCTGCCATTACTACCTGCTCATCAGGATGTTTCAGGAAAAGAACACCTGGAGCGGACTCCAGGTCAACCGTCTTTGACAATTCGCCTGATGATATGAGATGAACGAGATCCCCGCAGATGCCGCTCCGGAGTTCGGGAAGGACATTAAGAAGGGGAATGTCACGGAGTGAACCCTGGCGGTTCGAGATAAGAAACTTGAGGAGCAGGTGGTTCCTTACCTGGTAGGGAACAGCTGCCTCGGTCTTCAGCCGTTCTGGATTTAGATGGCTCCATATCGTCCAGTCGATCTGGTTATGGCCGATACATTCGGATACCAGGTCCGGCGAGATTGATGCACCCATCACCCGTGCCCCTGTTTCAATAAGCCTTGGTCCTGCAGATGTCATCATCACTTCGGAATGTGCCGGTCCGTGGGATATACCAAGGGCACCGAGAGCCTGTTTCGTATACTCAAACAAGGGATAAAGGGGTGATTCTTCTAAGGGATATGGCAATAAACGGACATAATCATATATCAGGGCAGCTCCCGGTATCTTGATCTTTTTATACTCCCACATGTCACTCAGATAATGAACTCCCCCGAATGAGACCGTATTAACAACGTACTCGGTACCATCAAGACATTCCTCTATGATAACCTCTGAATTTTGATTACCAAGGAGATCGGGGGAATTTATGATCTGATTGAATCCCTGGGTTAACTCCTCTTCATCCTTGCAAAACCTCACGCCGTCGGTACCTCCACTTTTCACGGGTTTTATAACGATCGGCCAGGTATTCCAGAGACGAGCCACCTTGTGTATCTCCGTGATGTCTGTTCCCTTGAAATACCTCATGGTTGGGACATTAGCCTGATGTAAGGCATCCTGCATCAGGAATTTATTTCTCCGGCACAAGCTCGTCCGGGGATCGTTTCCCGGTAATCCCAGGGCATCTGCAAGAAGGTCTGCAAGTTCCACCCCGGGTTCGGAACCCGCAATCACCGCTATCGGCTTATATGAAGCGAGTGAGTCGATAAGATCTTTCAGATCACCTGCATACAAAAACCATTCCTGGAAAAATTTCGCATACTGTTCCCTTGCGTCCTGGTGTAGGGCAGACAGAAATGAAGAATGGGAAGAACCGCTTGATACATGGATAACCCCGTAACCCATCGTATACAAACGGGGTGCAAAGTATTGACCGGTAGAGATTCCATCAACAATGATTACCGTATCAGGTATGGATTCCATCAATCTATCTTTTTTTTTATATCTGAAATATATTCCGAACGGAGTTCTTCCTGTCCTGCAGTCCTTCGATTCCCCCTCACATTTCCGGAATGGGAATTAAATTTGCCACACTGCTGATCATGTAAGGAAGTCATCTTTTCGACCTTTACCTGGTTTGTATCCAGAAACCTTGGTATGTTTATATCATGAATATCCTCTGTTGTCAGGTCACGGCTATGCACATTAATTTTCATTAATATTTACCACACAACAAAATTATTAAATACTAAAATTATTGGATGGGATAAAAAATCGGTAA